>NZ_JACJRS010000057.1 GCF_014697375.1 Phormidium sp. FACHB-1136 | reverse complement strand
AGGAATAATGTCATTGAGATATTTTAAGGTTTTATTTTTGTTGAGCAATTCCTGCTGGCGTTCCTCAAAGTCCCAGAATCCTTTTTGTCCCATAGTCCTGATGAGAAGTGAGTAATTTATACTGTCTATGATCTCATCTTTTCGTGTCTATCGACTATCTCTTTAAGAATCAAAATACTAATGATCAAATATTGGGCTATTAGCAAATATTTCAGGAATCTAGATTTCGACATGAGTCTCATTGTGAGACAGTGCCTTCAGTATTTTTCGAGGTGCCCTAGAGCATATTAAAATTCAGCAAGAACTTGAATCTATTCTAGGAAGAAAAGTTGACTTGATTAGCAAGCGAGCCATTGAACGCAGTCAAAACTGGGTTCGTCGCCAAGAAATTCTTTCTACCGCCCAGAAGATTTATGCTCAGCAATCGTGATCATGCCACTCTTTTAGATATTTTTCATGCTTCTCAAAAGATCTTGAGATACAAGTCTGGCATGGATAAAGCAGCTTTTCTTGAGGACGACAGAACTCAGCCCGCCATCGTTTTTCAGCTGTTGATTATTGGAGAAGCCGTCAAACTCCTTTCCTTAGAATTGAGGACGCAGATCCCCAATATTCCCTGGTCGCTCATCGCTGGAATGCGGGATAAATTAATTCATCGCTATGACGATATTGATCCGGATGAGGTCTGGAAAACAGCAGAGGTTGATATTCCAGGTTTACTCAGTGAATTGACCTCAATGCTTCCAGGTGAGCCATTCAACTAAAATGAGCCTAAACCATGCAAATCACCATCGACTTACCCGATAACCTTCAAATCACCGAAGCCGACCTACGGACAGAACTAGCCATAACCCTCTTTCAGCAAGAGCGAGTTACCCTAGGCACAGCCAGCCAGATTGCCGGAATGCATCAAATGGAATTTCAGCAGCTTCTTGGTAGCCGAGGTATTTGTATCCATTACGATGTCGCAGAATTTGAAGAAGACCTGCAAAATCTCCGTAATCGAGGATGGCTATGATTGTCGTTAGTGATACCTCACCTTTAGGTAGCCTAGCGTTGATTGACCACCTCTGGCTGCTACAAAATATCTATGGCACCGTCATCATGCCTGATGTTGTCGCTAACGAACTGAAGGCTGCCCAAGATATTCGCATTCAAAATATTCTCAATCTCGAATGGATTCAAATACAGTCCCTGAACGATCCAATCATTGCTGAAAACTTACGACAGAACAAAAACTTAGATCATGGAAAAGCCTATGCGATTGCTTTGGCGATTCAAATCAAATCTGATGAACTCCTAATGGATGAACGAATAGGTCGCAGAGAGGCACAGCGTCATGGTCTTTCTGTCATTGGTTTATTGGGCATTTTAGTAATCGCCAAGCAAAGAAACCGCAGATTCAAATCTGAAGTGCAACACTCTGTCTCAGAGCCGCTGTCAGCCTTCGCGGTCATGACCACAACCAGGAACACGGTACAGCGCAGCACAGCAGGCTATAGGACTTCTCGTGGGTCTAGTGACCGATCCATGGCTGCAAGCGGATTTGAGCAGGTGTTGCACTTCAACCTTGAATTGGCCGCTTAAGTTTCAAGTTTAAGTTTCAATCGAGTTGAAAGAATCGCCTGCCTTACAACAGGCATAAGTCCAACGGCCTTTGGCGACATTAATTTTGTCACCACTAGCTTGACGACAAGATTTTGTCCCGACGACGCTAATTCGACTCCGGCGACATCAATTTGTCCCCGATGACAAATAACGTGTCACTGTACAACAGTAGGGAATGGGCGATACTGGACTCGAACCAGTGACATCCTGCTTGTAAGGCAGGCGCTCTACCAACTGAGCTAATCGCCCGTGCGTTTCACGATTAGCTATCGTAGCAGAGAATGGGCCGTTTTTGAGCATGGCCTAAACTTTCGCAACCGTTCAAATTTGCCCCAGGGTTGGCCTGGGCGGATGGCTTGCTTGGCCACTCGGAGCATAGGGGACGAGGGATTGGGCGATGAACCCCCTTGCCTTTGGGCCATAATCTTGATACACCTGATCCATGTCATCAGGCCGCACCCATGATCGCATTACCCTGTGGACACTGCCGTTGGTGGTGCTCTTGGCGTTTTGGGTCACGCTGGATGGATGGCTAACGGTGCTGGTGTGTTTAGGTTTTTTGCTGGGGGGCTGGGTCTTTGGCCCCGATTTAGATATTCATTCGGTGCAATACAAGCGCTGGGGCTGGCTGCGGTGGATTTGGCTACCCTACCGGGGCAGTATGCGCCATCGGTCGCGCTGGTCCCATGGCCCGGTGATTGGCACGGTGGTGAGGGTGGTCTATGCGTCCCTTTGGCTGGCCTTGGTGGGGCTGGTGGTGGTGGATGTGCTGAATGGGATAGGCTACACGGCCCTGACCTGGGAGGATTTGGTTGGGGGCTTAGGGGCACATCTGCGCACCCACTGGCCCCGTTGGTTGGCTTTGTTGGCGGGGTTGGAACTGGGTTCCCTTAGTCACTACAGTGCCGATTGGATCTCCTCGGCTTGGAAGCGAAGGGCGAAGGGGGCCAAGTCATCGACCGCTAAGGCATCAGCCAAAGCTCAGGTTTCAACCAAAACAGCGTCGTCCAAAACCGGGAAAGCTAAAAATGCGAAGGCTAAGCCCCGCCGATCTGCTCCTAGCGGCAAAGCGAAATCCCAGCCCCCACCCAAGCGCCCCCCTAAATCGTCTAATTAGGGCGCATGACTCGACAATCGCGGTGGGGTTGATTACCGTGGGGTTATCGGTTTGCGGGTTAAGGGGGTTGGAGGATAGATGGCCTTACGATTCCACACTGGTCTGCGCGGGAGACTGGGCGTTTTAGCGAGTGGGCTAGGGGCAATCATCGGCCTCTGGGGTTTTTCGTCGGCCCAAGCAGCGGATTCGGCGGATTTGCAAACCCTCCTAGAAACGGGTATCTGTATCGAATGTGATCTACGCGACGCCGATCTGCGCTATCTCGATCTGAGCGGGGTGGTGTTGCGGGGGGCTAATTTGGCGGGGGCCAACTTCTTTCGGGCCAACCTCACAGGGGCCGATTTGGCTAGGGCCAACCTGACGCGGGCCAACTTTTCCATGGCCACCATGGTCGATCTGGTGGCAAACTTGGCCGATATGAGCCACACCAACTTGCTAGGGGCCGACCTCAGCCATGCATCCTTGTTGGGGACGATCCTGGCCAACGCCCACCTGGAAGATACCGTCATGGTTGGAGCGCTGCTGACCCGTGCGGATCTACGTCAGACGAAAATTGTCAGCGCCGACTTTCGGGGGGCTAACCTCTGTGGGGCGCATTTTTCCTACGGCGACTATCGGCTGGATTGTCCCTAGCCCGCCTGGTTCATCACAGACCGGAAAGGCTCGTCCTTGCCGTGAAAACGGGCGTCGAAAATAGGCGTCTGTCAGCCCATCGGATCGATAGGCCCACCTTGCGCCTCTGAGTCGTAGGGATTTTAGACTATGCTGAAGGGGGAATTTGTTACTCAAATTTACGCTTCTTTAAGTAGCGTCATAGTCTATGAAATGCATTATTAACCGTCGGGCGGAGTTTTCGGCCAGCCACCGCTATTGGCTACCAGAACTCTCGGAGGAGGCCAATTCTCAGCAGTTTGGCCCCTGTGCCAAGGCTCCCGGCCACGGCCATAACTACGTGCTCTATGTCGCCATGGAGGGCGATCTGGATGAGTACGGCATGGTGCTCAACCTCTCGGATGTGAAGCACGTCATCAAGCGGGAAGTGACCAGCCAGCTCGATTTTGCCTATCTAAACGAGGCATGGCCCGAATTTCAGCACACCCTGCCCACCACCGAGTTTCTCGCTAAGACAATCTGGGATCGGCTGATTCCGCACCTACCCATCGTCAATATTCAACTGTTTGAACACCCCGAACTCTGGGCCGATTATCAAGGAAACGCCATGGACGCCTATCTCACGATCAGCACCCACTTCAGCGCTGCCCATCGGTTGGCTTCGCCGAAACTGAGCTACGAAGAAAACTGCGAAATCTACGGCAAATGCGCTCGCCCCCACGGCCACGGCCACAACTATCATTTGGAAGTGACGGTAAAGGGACAGATCGATCCCCGCACCGGGATGCTGGTGGATTTGGCCCAGTTGCAAGCCGTCATTGACGACACCGTGGTAGAGCCCTTCGACCACACCTTTTTAAACAAAGACATTCCCTACTTTGCCGAAGTGGTGCCCACCGCCGAAAACATTGCGGTTCACATTCGCGATCTGCTGCAAGCCCCCATCGCTGCCCTAGGGGCCAGCCTGCATAAGGTGAAGCTGATCGAAAGCCCCAACAATTCCGCCGAGGTCTATTGTGCGGTGACGCCTTCTCCCGCCGCCTCGGTCGCGGTTCCCGAACTAGCCACCGTGTAGGTGCCCCGTCCGCCAGGACAGCCCACCCCGCCGTGGAGCCACGGCAACCGCCCTGGTCAACCGGATCATGGGCGGAAGTCGCTACAATAAGCCATAGCAGTGAAACAAGTAGCCTATCCTCATGATTCCTACCGTTATTGAGCAATCCGGGCGTGGTGAACGCGCATTTGACATTTACTCTCGTCTGTTGCGCGAGCGGATTATTTTCCTGGGCCAAGAGGTCACCTCCGACTCCGCCAACCTGATTGTGGCGCAGATGCTGTTTTTGGAAGCGGAGGATCCCGATAAGGATATCTACCTCTACATCAACTCCCCCGGTGGGTCGGTGACGGCGGGCCTCGGCATTTACGACACCATGAACCACATTCGGCCCCAGGTGTGTACCATTTGCGTGGGTCTCGCCGCCAGTATGGGCGCATTTCTGTTAACCGCTGGGGAAAAGGGCAAGCGCATGAGCCTCCCCAACTCCCGGATCATGATCCACCAACCCCTTGGCGGTGCCCAAGGCCAAGCCACCGATATCGAAATTCAGGCGAAGGAAATCCTCTACCTGAAGCAGCGCCTAAACGAAGCCATGGCCAACAACACGGGCCAGCCCATCGAGAAAATAACCGAAGATACCGAGCGGGACTTCTTCATGAGCCCCCAGGAGGCGGTGGAATACGGCCTCATCGACCAGGTGATTGACCGCACCTCCGTGGGTGGTCGGCCCTTGGCCGTCGCCTAGGTAGCGGGGGTGGGCTGAGTTTCTAGGAACAGCAAGAACTCCAGCAGTTCATCATCGGTGAGATCATGGCGGGATCGCTTGCCATAGGTCTTTTCCAGGAACTCTCGCCCCTGGTTGACGTTCCAGCCCAAGCGCTGAAGCTCCACATCGGTTTGGGCAATAATGTCCGACAGGTCGATGGATGGAGTCGGAATGCCCTCCAAGGACAGTAAATCCGGCTCGAAGGCCGTCGGGGGTGGGGGTGCTGTTGCCCCCGACTCCAACGGTACCGTCTCCAAGGGCGGTGACCACTCCGAGAATGCATCCACGGATGCGTCAACGATCTGGGCGGGTGTGGCGGGTTGGTCATCCCAGATCCTGTCGAGATGAGACGCCTGGGGGGCCACCCGCAGGGGTTCCTCTACCTGGGAGGTGCCTCCATTCCTGGCGGTGGGTGACGACACCGCCAGAGCAGGCGCAGGTGGGGGTGAACTCGGTGGAGAGGGCCGGGTAGCCGCAGCGGGATCGGACGGCGGTACCATCAGGCTGGGGGGCGGTACGAGGCCAATCTCAGGCAGCCCGCTATGGTTGAGGGCGCGCACACAGGCGTTATCTTCGGCGGTTTCTAGAACGCTGTGAGCGGCTAACCCCGTGGATAGGACACGGTCTTCCACCATGACCGCAACCCGCACAATGTACAGCCCATCGTGAATACGGACTAACGTAGACGCCACACTACCCTGGGGGTAATGCTGGCGAAAGGCTGTAAGCAGAGACCTCAGCACGCGGGATCGCTCCTAGGATGAGACAGGGAACAGATGAGGGATGCGGGAGACTAAGCGGGAACTTTAGACAGGTATGACCTGTTAACCCTACTACGCCTGGGCCAACGGTGCAGGTTAGACTAAAGCCTAATCCCCCTCCGCCTGCTCGGAAGCAACGGATTACAAAACGCTAGATGCTGCCCAGGGTAGCCAAACTGAATTCATGCTAGACCAACTGCTCGACATTTCGACCAACCTTGGGGTGGATACACTGCTACTGTTGCCAGTGCTGATTGCTCTGGAAGCGGTGCTCTCCGCCGATAACGCCATTGCCCTCGCGGCCATCGCCCAGGGCTTAGAGGGGGAGAAACTGCAACGCCAAGCCCTAAATTTTGGGTTGTTGATTGCCTTTGTGCTGCGGGTGGCGTTGATTTTGGCAGCGGGCTGGGTGCTACAGTTTTGGCAGTTTGAAGTCCTCGGAGCCGCCTATCTACTGTGGCTGGTGTTCAAGCATTTCACCGCCGAAACCGACGAAGCGGATCAGCACCACGGCCCCCGCTTTGCCTCCCTGCTCCAGGCCATTCCCATCATTGCCTTTACCGACCTCGCCTTTTCCCTGGATAGCGTCACCACGGCCTTAGCTCTGTCTAAAGACACGCTGGTGATTTTGCTAGGCGGGCTGATTGGAGTCGTAACCCTCCGGTTTATGGCGGGGCTGTTTATCCGCTGGCTGGAAGAATTTGAACATCTAGAAGATGCAGGCTTTGTCACCGTGGCCTTTGTGGGGGCTCGGCTGCTGGTGCGCGTGGTCGATCCGGCCCTGGTGCCCCCTGAGTGGTTGATGGTGCTGCTGATTGCCGTCGTCTTTACCTGGGGCTTTTCTAAGCGCACCGAGATGCTCCCTCAGGATGAAACCCATGCCCCGGCCATGGCAGAAGCGGGACGTAGCGCCACCGTTTTGCCCACCGTGGCCGAGGTGGAACAGGCCCACCCTGAAAAAGCAGAACGGGCCACTACCCCAGAAAGCTCCGATGTGGGTTACGCAGAACCCTCCTAGGCCAGAACCAACCTCCGGTGAATACGCTGCCTGGGCAACCAACCGAGGCAGAACGGCAGATTTCCCCAT
This sequence comes from Phormidium sp. FACHB-1136, assembly GCF_014697375.1. Classification (GTDB taxonomy): domain Bacteria; phylum Cyanobacteriota; class Cyanobacteriia; order Phormidesmidales; family Phormidesmidaceae; genus Nodosilinea. Next base: position 27,289 of record NZ_JACJRS010000057.1, on the reverse strand, counting down.
CCCGGTCGTCACTCATACGCCTTGACTAGACTTAAGAAAAGCTTTAGAAAAGGTTAATAATACATTAAGGGGCCGTATGACTCGTTCTAACCCATCATCGGACGCTCAGGCTCACGATCAGATGCTGTTCCCCCGTAGTCGTTACTACGGCGAATTTTCCCCCAAGAACCTGGCATTTAACGCCAATTTGCAAGAATTTGCCCACCGAGTCGGCTATATTTCCTGCCTCAACACGGGCGGTAAGATCTCTCCTGAAGACGCCTATCAGCGAATTCAAGGGCTTTATCACCAACTGAAGCAGAGCAAGAAAAGTCTGGGGCTGTAGGGGGCATCGGTTAGCATCGCACAACAAAAATCGCCCGTTCCCAGGCTAATCTTGGAGGGGTTTTGAGGGAGCCATTGCGCCGAGCTTGACGAAGTAAAAGCGTTCTGCCATGGCTAGGGCGTGTCATCAAATCAGCCAGATGCCCCATGCAGCCATGTAAATAGCGCTGAGAAAGGTCTCGACCAGTTTGTCATAGCGGGTGGCCATGGCTCGATATTGCTTGGGTTTGGCAAAGAAATTCTCAATCCAATGACGGGCCTTGCATAAGTCCCGGTCATACTCGCGGGGCGTCTTGCGGTTGCGCTTGAGCGGAATCACCGCCGTTTTGCCCTGGGCTTTGAGCGGTTCAATCACCCATTTATCGGCGTCATAGCCCTTATCGGCCAGCACCGTGTCGGTGGGAATAGCTGCTGGTGGGCGCGGACGACGGAAGCGGGTATGGATTTTGCGATAATGCCCAAAGCGCTCTAGCAAATCTCGCCAGGGGATTCCCGACCGATAGCGATACAGCACCGCCTCCACAAACAAGCGATTGTCCTGGCCCGTCACGCTGACCCAGCCTTTAGAACCGGGGGGGGAGATCCTGAATGCGCTCCCATTGGTCGTCACGGCGGGCAAACGCCGCTGGGTTTTCCCCCATTGGTTTCGCGGCAACAGCTACTTCCGCATGGGCTGGGATTGGCTAAAAACCGCCTTAACCCAAGACTGGCCCCTCATCCGCCTACCCACAACCGCGACCCTGAACCCGCCATGGCATCTCGAAAACAGGATGACCAACGCACCTATCACATCGAATTCAAAATACACACGTACGGCTATGTCGCCAACTAAGTTTTGTCAGTCAACTAGCCTCCTAGGTCAATGACTGAAGCTAGTCATAAATTAAACATCACCTACTGATATGGACTAAGGACTTATTTCCAAGCGTCAGAGAATAAATCAGAGTCATTTTTGTTAAGAAATTAACTAATTTGTTAAGAAATTAACTAACGATTCAGGATATTGTGGCGGATCGTTGGAATGCCTGACTATAATGTGCTCGTCGGTGTTCTCTAACAACATTCCTGATTGCTGTGATAGCGAGTCTGTAAGAACTCCGCTAGCAGAAGGCTGTTTCTAAAAGGTTTCGCTAAGAGCGCCTTGCATCCATCAAACTATTTTTCTGTAAATGCTCTATAGTCATCGCCAGTGACCTTAGGACAAGGCCAAGTCGTCATGCCCATATCCACAAGTCGAATCAATTTAATGTCCTAACTAACGTATCTGCCGCTATAACAGAAAATTATTAGAGACTAGGGTTCCCTGAGCATAAAATTTTTCGGAAGCTCTCGCAAACTCAAGGCTTGGGCAAAATAGCGGCAATTTAACCAATTAGAGAAAGTCTTCAAGAACAGGATTTTCGAGCCTTTGTTCACTTTTTATGCAATATTAGATTCGTTAAACGCGGGTCATTTTTGCAGTTATTACGTCTTCAATAAGGACGCAAATAGTTATGAAAAGTCGTGAAGAACTTATTAGACAGCAAGAGCGACTTCTTGAAGTCTATGAAAGCGTGAAAGATCCGTTGGCAGGCTATCCAAATGTTGTAAGTATTGGTATTGGTATTAAAGAAACTGATGGTCAACTAACGGAAGAGGGATGTATCAAAATAATTGTCAGCGAAAAGAAAAGTGAAGCTGATCTAGAGCCTAATCAAGTTATTCCCAAAGAAATTGAAGGGGTCAAGACTGATATTATTTTTCGGAAGAAGAAGATTCTCTTAGCCTCTTGTACCGTAGACTTGGGGAACTATCGACCTATCAAAGGTGGGATTAGGATTAATAATATTAGAAATGGTTCTGGTCACCCTAGATCTGGCACCTTAGGATGTCTTGCTAAGTTGGATTCTGATAATAGCTGGGTAATTCTGAGTAATCATCATGTGTTGTATGGAGATTCAGGACAGGATGGCGATGAAATTGGTCAGCCGTGGGTAGGCTGCTGCTGTTGCTGCCGAACGAATGTGATTGCCGTCAACCTTGATAAGGATTTGTCTTTAGACTGTGCGATCGCTAAAGTTAAAGACGATATCGCAATTGAAAATAACATCTTAGAAATTATGAATATTGAAGGCAACGGTGTAACAATTCCTATTAATGGAGAGCGTGTTAGAAAAAGGGGGGCTACAACAGGATTAACCTCTGGAGAAATCACCTATATTGATCCATCAACCAAAGAAATTACTATTAATCCTAGACCCAGTGGAGGACCTGCCAACGATCCCGGAGGCTGCACCAACTATCGAAGCGGTGTCAATGTATTTGCCTATCATGGCGATTCAGGATCAGCCATTGTAAATAACGACAATGAGGTTGTAGCCCTACTTTACTCTGTTAGTGAGGATTATTCCCAAGGTTTTGCCAATGATATTATTCGTGTTCAGGCAAGTCTGGGAATCACAATTAATACCACCAGCTCAGCCCCTAATAGAGTTCCCATCTCAAATCTTTCACCTGAACTTCCAATTGGTAATGATGATAGTGAATTGAACGATGCCTGGATTGAGTATATCGAGGGGTATTTAGAGGCAAACCAAACTGGAAAGCATATTAAAAAGATTATTGAGAGACACCAAGAAGAAGTCTTGAAGCTGGTGAATAAGCATCGCCCCGTTATGGTCACCTGGCAGCGTAAACAGGGGCCAGCCTTTGTTGCGGCGCTGAACCGCAGCATAAAAAATCCAGACTATGTTATTCCCCCTGAGATTAACCGAGTCTCGCTTCAGAACCTATTGATGAGCATGGCCTCGGTTTTAGAAGAGCATGGTAGTGAAGCTTTGCGGAAAGATCTTCAAAAATATGCCCTAGAAGTTATTCAAATCAGCAGGGATTGCCATACTGCTGAGGATTTCTTAAAAAGCATTGAGCAATTTGATGACGAAACGAGAATTCAGCAGCCCTCCCTACTGGCCAACTGATCATGACCACCCAAGGAACCTTAGAGGCGATCGCGATTGGGCTGGCAAGGCTCTTTGCTCCCCTACAAGAGGAACTGAATCCAGGACGGATACGGGTTTTCTTGGCGGAACTGGGGATGGAATTCCCGCCAGAGCTAGAAACGCGAACGGCCTTTATGAACGCCCTCGAAGGGTCGATTGCTAAAGTGACGCTGCTCCCTGAACAGGTTGTTCAGCTCATTCAAGCCATTGAAGCAGAAGAACTGTCCGAAATTACACAGATTGGGATTGACTTATTTGGCACGATTCAATCCCTGGTGGAGAGTTTCCAAACTATCGCTGACGAGTTAAGAAGCTTAGGTGGCAGCCTCTCAGGAATTTCAGTGGCTGATCTGAATGCATTTGCAGAAGAACTGCCCAAAAATATTTTTGATTATCTGGTTGTCAAAAACCTGGAAGCGACGCCAGGAATTGTCGAGATTTTTGAATTTATTGACGTGATCACCCGCCAGGAAAATATATCTGGCGACTTTACCTACACCACATGCCAAATCAAGCTGAATCAGCTTAGCCGCTTCATCACTCAGCCGGGAACCCACTTTCAAGATCTCTATGCTTGGGGTGACCCTGCCTTTGATGGCATTCGCCTGTTGCAAACCCTCGAAAGATTATTGAACAGCAGCAGCGTTCCCGCCATTTTTGATCAGACCACAACGCCGCCTGTCTTAGATTTAATTTATTTAGAAGCCACCCCTAGAACCGACCTTTCACCGAAAGGACTAGAATTTCTCCTTTTGGACAAGGTTTCCGTAGACAGCGATGGCTACAGCCTAGAGGATTGGACGATTCGTTTCGTCCTCAACACAGACTTGGGCTCCGGCGTCCGCACCCTCATTCAGCCCGATGGCAAAATCACGTTTCTTCCCCCTGCGGGAGAACTTAAGGGAGAAGCCTTTTTAGAGTGGATTGCTGGGGCTAGGGATGGAGAGCCTTACCTGATTTTGGGGCAGCCCGGTGGCAGCCGATTAGAAGCGCGACAACTCTCGATCAGAGCGGGGGTAGGCTTTGCTTGGGATACGGTCACGAGTCGCGCTTCAGGGGATTTCATCCTGGGGGGAGAAATCAAAGGCGGCAAACTGCTGATTGATTTTAGTCAAGGGGATGGCTTTTTAACCAGCATTCTGTCGAGCATTCAGTTGGAATCCAACTTTGATCTGGGCTTTGGATTTTCGGGGGGGGAAGGTCTTTTCTTCTATGGCAGCAGCACCTTACTCATTCAACTTCCTGCTCATATTGAGCTGGGCATCATCAATATCAAAGCGCTTACCCTCGGCATCGGTATTGATGCCAGCACTATTCCCATTAGCCTGAGCGCCAATATTGATGCCAACCTCGGCCCCCTACAAGCAGCGGTCGAGCAAATCGGGGTGAAGGCCGATCTGAAATTCCCCGAAAACCAGGATGGAAACTTGGGGGTCGTTGATTTGGAGATTGGCTTCAAGCCCCCCAATGGGGTGGGGCTGGCGGTGGATGCGGGCGTTGTTAAGGGCGGCGGCTACCTCTACTTCGACTTTGAACGCGAAGAATATGCCGGGGCACTGGAACTGGTCTTTAGCGGCTTTTTGACCCTCAAAGCCATCGGCCTGATTACCACCAAAATGCCCGATGGCTCTAAGGGCTTCTCCCTGCTGATCATCATCACCGCTGAGTTTGGCACGGGTTTCCAACTGGGCTTTGGCTTTGTGCTGCTGGGCGTTGGCGGACTGCTGGGGCTGAACCGCACCATGAAGCTGGAGGCGCTGACGGAGGGCATCCGCACCGGATCCGCCGCTAACGTGCTCTTCCCCCAGGACGTGGTGGCGAATGCCCCCCGGATTATCAGCGACCTGCGTCGTTTTTTCCCGCCGGAGAACGGTATTTTCGTGATTGGGCCAATGGCGAAGCTGGGCTGGGGCACCCCAGCGCTGATTACTCTTTCCCTGGGAATTATTATTCAAATTCCGCCGGGGAATATTGCCATTTTGGGGGTGCTCCGGGTAGTGCTGCCGGATGAAAAAGCACCGCTGTTGGTATTGCAGGTGGCCTTCATCGGAGCCATTGAGTTTGACAAACAGCGGGCGTATTTCTTTGCCAGCATTTTTGAGTCGCGGGTGCTGTTCATCACCCTGGAAGGGGAGATGGGTGTACTCGTGGCCTGGGGGGATGACAGCAACTTCGTAGTTAGCCTGGGGGGCTTCCATCCCCAGTTCACGCCGCCGCCCCTGCCCTTCCCCAGTCCCAAACGGGTGTCGCTCAACATCCTGAACGAATCCTGGGGACGGATTCGGGTGATGGGTTACGTTGCCGTCACGTCGAACACGGTGCAGTTGGGCGTTCGGGCAGAGCTGTGTTTCGGCTTTAGTGCCTTCAATATCGAAGGACACCTAGCCTTTGATGCCCTGTTTCAGTTCAATCCGTTCTTTTTCATCATTGAGATTTCCTGTGGGGTCTCTCTCAAGGTCTTTGGTATTGGGCTGTTTAGCATTGCCCTCCAGTTCTCCTTGGAGGGGCCGACCCCTTGGCGAGCAAAAGGCTATGGCAAGCTCAAGCTGCTTTTTTTCACCATCAAGGCCAACTTTGACTTTACTTGGGGTGAGAAGAAAGAGACGACCCTGCCTCCGATCACGGTTTTGCCACTGCTGGCTGGGGAGTTTGAGAAGATCTCGAACTGGAAGGCGCAGCTTCCGGCGTCGGTCAGTCTGTTGGTGTCTTTGCGGAAGCTGGAGGAGGGCCGCGAGGAACTGGTGCTGCACCCTATCGGCACCCTGATCGTCACCCAGCGGGCGGTGCCGTTGGATCTGCCGTTGGATAAGGTAGGGAACCAGAAGCCCAGTGATGGCAAGCGGTTCTACCTGGAGGTGACGGGGGATTTGCAAAAGGTGGCTGATCGCGCTGAGCAATTTGCGATTGCCCAGTATCAGGACTTTAAAGATGCCGACAAGCTCTCCCAAGCCCCCTTCCAACCTGAGGATGCTGGGGTGGAGATGGCGGTGGCGAATCAGGGGATCGCCACGGGTAAGGCGGTGAAGCGCAACATTCGCTACGAAACGCACATGATTGATCGCGACTTCCAGGTTGCCTTCATTACCTTCTTTGGCTTTGTCGGTCGCCTGTTTACCCACTTCCTCAACGGCAGCGCTGTGACAAAATCGGTGCTGTCTCAGCATTATCAACAGCAGTTCCAACCCTTTACCGACAAGGTAGTGGTTAGCCCTGAGCAGTTTGTGGTGGCCTCCACGGTGGATAACCGTGCCCTCAGCCAGCAGGCGATTTTTACCAGCGAGGCTAAAGCGCAGGCATTCCTCCGGGCAGAGATGGCGCGGAATGCTAACCGCCGGGGCAGGCTGCATGTGATTTCAGCGAGTGAGGTGAATATCGATGATTGAGGCAAACCGATGACGACCCTGGGCACCTATACGTTTCTCCCCTGGCTGCGAGAAGGCATCGCCAACCGAATTACGGCGGTTGATGGGGACACTGATGTGCGGGGACGCGCCGCGATCATGGTTTCCCTCAAACTCAAGGGGGATCCCCTGGAGGGCAACACCGCCCTAGAACAGGACATCACCAAAAATGTGGAACTCTATGGCCCTGGGGATATCGTCGGCATCGACACCAAGGCCATCCTCAAGGTGGAGCCCCGCAACTGGATCACCAATTTTGAAACCAACTTTCTGCCCTACATCGACTTTTATCAAGAAACCTTTCCCTGGCTCTATACCCCCGCCCAGCCCAACGCCAGCAACATCAACCGCCTGCGCCCCTGGATCATGCTGGTGGTTCTCGCTGAGGGGGAATTTCAGGAGGGACGGAGCGGGGGCAATCGCCCCCTGCCCTATGTAATCGTGGAAGACGCTAACGTCTTTCCCCCCTCGGCAGATCTTTGGGCCTGGGCGCATGTCCACGTCAACGAAGGGCTGATGAACACCACCAACGACACGGTGGACGGCATGGCCGTGGACGATATGGTGATCGAATCCAACGAAAATGGTGCCGTGACGGCCAAATTGGGGCAGACCCTCTCCCACAATCCTGATCGCGCCTATTCCCGCATTATTTCCCCTCGCAAGCTCGCCCCAAACACCGCCTATCACGCCTTCCTCGTGCCCGTGTTTGAAACCGGGCGGCTAGCAGGGATCGGGCTAGATCCCGCCAGCGCCCCCTACGCTACTCACGGTGCCTGGGATGCCTATCCCGATGGATTCCCGGTAGTCCGCCCTGAGCCCACCCACTACCCCATCTACCACCGCTGGTATTTCCGCACCAGCACCGTGGGAGATTTTGAGTACCTGGTGCGCCTGCTCAAACCCCGACCGATGGACAGCCGGGTAGGACGGCGGGCGATGGACGTACAGTTCCCCGATGGCAACCTCCCCGGCATTGACGACCCTGAACTGGGGGGCGTGTTGCAGATCGGGGGGGCGTTGCAGGTACCCTTCAGCGCCTTGAATGACACCGAGCAGCAGGAAGTGCTGAAATACGAAAATTGGGCACAGGACTATCCCCACCCCTTTCAGGAGCAGCTAGCGGCCTTCATTAACTTGGCGGAGGAGTACAGCCGTTTAGGAGCCGAAACGGCTCATCGCGACTCCCATTTGCCGGATCCGATTCGCATTGACGACACCACAGATTCAGCGGATACCGACCCCGACCCGTTGATCACGCCGCCCTTGTATGGACGCTGGCACGCCAAAATGCAGCGATTGCTGCGGGATGAAGCGGGGAATCTCCTCCCGCAAAACACCAACTGGGTACATGACCTGAACCTAGATCCACGCTTTCGGGTGGCGGCGGGCTTGGGCACTCATGTGGTAAAGCAAAACCAGGAATCCTATATGGATGCCGCCTGGAAGCAAGTGGGGGATATCCTCAAGGCCAATCGCCAGATCAAATGGGCGCAGATGGCCAAGGAAATTTCCTGGATTTGGTACGATGCCCACCTGCGCCCCCTTAAGGATCGCAATCCCAATCGCTTCTTTACTCTGACGGCCCCGGTGGATAAGCGGGTGTTGGTCAACGGCACCACGCGGTTCCATGCGGTCACCACCAGCATCGTGCCTCGGGTAGCGGTGACGGCTCCCCTGCGGCGGATGATGCGATCCCGATCACGCCTGATTCAAAAACTGAATTTCCCGGTGGATCGTCCCCCAGAAGCGTTGGTTGCCCGCATTAACGCCGGGGAAGTGCGGCCCGCGCCTCCCAAAGTTACGCCCCCCAGCCTGCCCACCCCCAGCCAACTGGCGGAGGCCATGCTGCCCCAAGTGCCGGGATTCATCCTCGATGGGGTGCGGCGGATTCCGGCTTGGTTACGGTTCCTGATTGTGCTGCTGATTTCTCTGTTGGCAACGCTGCTAGGATCTGCGGTGGGGTTGATTATCGCCGTGATCGCGATCACGGCCTTTCTGTTCCTAGAGCGGATTGGACGGCAAACCGCTGCCGCCGACAGCCTCCAGGAAGAAAACCGCACCCCGGAGCAGGTGGATACCCTGCCCCAAAGCCCAGATTTCGTCCTCACCCAGCCGGGAGAAGATGCCCAGCCCAGCCAGGGCACCGCCGACAGCGCCGAGGCCACCCGCTTCAAGGTTGCCCTGAAAGACACCTACCGCCTCATCCAAGCCAGCCACCAAGCTGCCCAGGAACCACCCCGCCGTCCGCTGGATCTGCCCGCCCTCGTTGCTGGGACGTTCCAGACCCTCAACCCCACCGTCACCATCCCTAAGGCCACCCTAGCCACCATTTTTATCCCCCCCCGGATCAAGGACGCCCTCTTCGAGATTTTCGACGAGGCCATGGCCTATCCCGAATTTGACTACCCCATGTACAAACCCCTGGTGGCGATGTCTGACGAGCTGTTTTTGCCCAACCTGCAATACATCGAGCAAAACAGCATCTCTCTGCTAGAAACCAACCAGCGGTTCATCGAAGCCTACCTAGTGGGGCTCAACCATGAATTTGCGCGGGAACTGCTCTGGCGAGAATACCCCACCGACCAGCGGGGCAGCTACTTTCGCCAGTTCTGGGATGTCAGCGGCGTACTTGATCGCGAAAACCTGGACAAGGAAGCCCTGCGGGAAAAACTGCGGGACATTCCCCCGATCCATCGCTGGTCGCAGTCCTCGAATCTGGGGGATCACGACCACCGGGAGGTGCCGGGGACAACCGAGGATGAACTGGTGCTCACCATTCGCGGAGAACTGCTGAAGAAATACCCCACAGCGGTGATCTACGCCCAGAAGGCAGATTGGGCGCGGACGGGGACGGGAGCGATTGACAAAACCCAAGCCCGGAGGCTCATTCCCTTTGTGGGCGACATCGAGGAAGCCAATCCCCCCCCCGACAAAATCCGCACCCCCCTCTATGAGGCCAAGGTGGATCCCGACATTTACTTCTTCGGCTTTGACCTAACGGCAGAAGAGGCCAAGGGAGAAACGGCGTCCAATCCCAACGATGCGGGCTGGTTTTTTGTGATTAAGGAGCGCCCTGGGGAGCCCCGCTTTGGGCTGGATGTTGACCAAGACGGGGAAGCTGGGGGCGTGAAGCAGTATTGGAACGAACTGTCCTGGGCGGATGTTGGCACTGCGGACGGGAGCTTTTTGCAGCCGAGTACGCCCCCTGCTCTGACCCTGATGCCCCCACCCCCCACCGCCGAGGCCCAAGACCATCAGCAGCACGCCGAAGATCGCCAGGTGGCCTGGACAGGGAGTGTGAGCTCTGCAGAAATGGCCTACATCCTCTATCAAGTGCCAGTTCTCGTCGCTGTCCACGCCTCCGAAATGTTGCCCGACTAATGCTCTCTTAAGCCCTAGGAGATCCCCACCATGACCGTATTTGATGACACGGGCAGACAGCTCCACCAGATCCAGCAGCAGCAGGCCATCACTGGTCTGAACCTACGCCTTGCCCAGGAACACCTAGCTCAGGCTCAGGCAGCGCAGCAGCAATTGGCGCGGTATTTCGATCCCCAAAACCCCGATCATCAAGCACGGCAGCAAGCCTTGCAGGCGCAGCAGGCACAGGCAACCACGACCATCCAACAACTCACCAGCACCCTGGCAGAGGTGGCGAGCGTGAACAACCACCTCGCCACCTCCTTTTTGCCCTTTACCGATCCCCGCGAAAATCTGCGGTTCAAAAGCACCGACTATCCCATCCTGCTATTTCCCCTACGGCTGGAAACTCGGTTCAAAGCCGTGGCCGTGCCGGGATCCACCGCCACCGAGCAACTGTGGGTGCGGGTCTATCCCGATGAGTGCTTGGTGGATACCTTTGAACCCCTGCCCTCGGAGAGTGAACTCACCAGCGTCCAAAAATTCTGGGTGGATTGGGCGCTGGCAGGGGGAGTCGATGGGGAGCAGCGGGGGGCGTGGCGAACGCTGGTCGCGGGATCTGGATCCGGACGCGCTGCGTGGCTGATTCAGCAATACCGTCCCGATCTGACCCAGCCGTCCCCGCAGAAAACAGACTATGACGTGATTTTGGCGATTGCCACCGAGCAGCCCCTCCCCACAGCCGAAAAACCCGCCGTTGAAGCTTTCTGGATTGCTGGCTGGCTGGCGAATGGATCCGCCGCCGCTCAGCAGACTGCCTGGGAAACCCTGGTGGTGGCAATCGGGGCGGAACGGGCGGCAGTGGTGCGCGATCTCTACGCTCCGGTCAACTTAGCCGTGGCACCCCCCGCGCCCCTGACCCATGCGGATGCGCGGGTGGCGATCGCATGGCTGGAATTTCCTGATCGCAGCCAAACCGATAGCCAACAGCAGCCTTGGTCCCAAGCCCCTCGGGTCACCGTGCTGCCCGAACGTCTGGTCTTGGTGGGCTATCGCAACGGCGAAAAGGTGCTGGAGCAACTGGGCAGCCCCATCCCCATGCCCTTGATTGCTGGCCCCAATCCCCTCGCGACGGACGACGACCAACTGCATTTAGAAAACGGCAACATCGTCGTCAGCGATGCCATGCGCTGGATGGTGGACTTTGATCGCGCCATTGAAGTGGGCATGGGCTTTCGGGTCAATCTCAGCCCGGAGGATCGACAACTGGGGTTTGATCAACTGCTGGTGGTCGGGGTGCGGCTCAGTGCCGATGCCGCCGCCGGACAGGTCATGGTCGAAACCCTCTTCCAGCACCATGAGACGGGCAATTCGGGCTTTAGCTTGGTGCCCCAGGGCACCCCTACAAATAACACCGAAGGGGCGGGCTCCGGCTTTTCGGAGCGGGAAGACGCCGACGACACCTATGATTTAGTCTTTAACACCGCCCCCCTGACCTCCGATCCCGACTGGCGATTGCGCAGTGATGGGCAGTGGTTGGCGGATCTGCTCGGCATCCGCCTCAGCACCTTTGACCGCACCCTCCATGCCCGAGGCCGGGATCAGTGCGAAGCCCGCGCCATGAATACCGCCCTGTGGCCGGGAACCTGGGGCTACTTCATGGAATCCATGATGACCCCGGTCTTCGATGCCGCCACCATCGAAGCCACCCGCTGGTTTTTCACCCACTTTGTTTCGGCGCGGGGGCTGCTCCCTGCCATGCGCATCGGTGACCAACCCTATGGCATCCTGCCCACCACCGTGTTTAGCCGCATGACCTGGCTGCGGGGCAAACAATGGCCCCGTCCCCAGGGGGTGCCCCATCCCAGCAACTACCGCAGCTATCTCCTTGGCCTGCACCAGGTGCTCGAAACGATGCGCGCTGATTGGCAGACCCAACTCCCCAAGGTCGCCCACCTGGGCAAATCTGGCGACCCCCACCAGATTTTGCTGGATATTCTGGGATTGCATCCCACCTCAGCGGAATACTACCTGCGCCACGCCGAAAGCCTAGAGCAGTTGACTAACCGCCTCAAGCTCCAGGGCTTTTGGGGGCAGTTCATTGCGGCGTTGATGGCTCTCGGTTATCCCCAAAGCGGCATGGATCTGCTGGCGCGTCTGGGCTATACCGAAGACGCTATCCCCGAAATTTTGGAGAAATTTTTCCTCAATCAGCCCGACACGCTGTTGGGAGATCGAATCGACGATCAGCCCTTGTCTGAGACCAACCCTATCCGAGCCTATACCGAAGATGATCGCAATTACATCCGCTGGCTCATTGACACCGCCCAAACCTCCTTTGACGCCCTGCGGAAAGAGGAGGGCTTTACGGAGAATCGTAAACCCACCGCCCTGCTGTACCTAATGCTGCGCTACGCATTAGAGCAGGGCTATTGGGATGCAGGTCTGCGCCTCTTGGAAAGCGCTGAACTACTCTCCCCGGCCCAACTGGCGGCAGCACGACTGGATCCCAGCTTTATCCATGTGGGCAATCGTGCCGTGGCTGCGCCCCCCCAAACTGCCCCCAATACCCTGAAAACCTCCGGTAAACCCGTGCGGCTCGACCAGCGCAGCGAAAGCCGCTACGAGTACCTCTATCAATCCGCGCCGACCCTCACCAATAATCCCAGTTTGCTGGTGGCAGACTACATTCCCCGCATCCTCAGCCAGTTACCCGCCACCCGCTATCTGCACCAACAGATCGAAGCCCTCCAGCATCTAGAGCAAACCCCCACCGCCCGTTTGGAACGCCTGTTTGCTGAGCATATCGATCTCTGCACCTATCGGCTGGATGCTTGGCGCTGGGGATTGTTGCACTATCAACTCCTGGGAATGCGCTACGGAAGTTCCCCCGAAACATCCCCAACGGTGCCCAGCCCCAGTTTTGCTGCCGTCTCTAGTGCTTCCGTCGGTACGGCTCCGCCCCTTAGCCGTCAAGGGGTTTACGTCGGAGCCTTCGGCATCCTAGAGCAGGTGAAATCTGAGAATAAACAGCTCACCCCCGTCAACCTGGATGCAGAACTACAGGCCATCTTCAATCCTCCCAATACCGACCTGCCGCCCCTGATGCGGGACAGCACCAATGGCGGTTTTATCCATGCACCGTCCCTGAACCATGCGATCACGGCGGCTGTTCTTCGCAATGGCTACATCGCCAATGCGACTCCTGATAACCCCGATCTGCTCAAGGTCAACCTATCTTCTGAGCGGGTGCGGCGAGCCCTGGGCATCATCGAAGGCATTCGCAACGGGCAAACCCTGGGAGCCCTACTGGGATATCAGTTGGAACGGGGACTGCATGATCGCCATCCCGAGACTGAGGTCGATCAGTTCATCTACGAACTCCGCAAAGCCTTTCCCCTAGTGGCAAATCGATTCAAAGACACCCAAGGGGAAGCGAATGATCCCATCCAAGCCCTGGAGGCCCGCAACGTGATCAACGGCTACACCCTGGTGGAGCAGATTCAGAAATCCGGCATTGCCACCTATCCCTTTGGCAAGAGCAGCCTGCCCTCGATTAACCTTGCTGAGAGCGCCGTCATCAATAGCGAAGTGGATCGCATCCTCGATTTGCACGATGCCGTTGCCGATCTGGTACTGGCGGAGGGCGTGTTTCAAGCGGTGCAGGGCAACTATGGGCGGGTGGCCTCCAACCTGGATGCCTATGCTAAAGGCACCTTTCCCCCTGAGCCAGAGGTGGTGCAGACCCCCCGCAGCGGCATTAATCTGACCCACCGCCTGGGACTACACCTGCAACCCGGCCTGGATCCCGCCGTGTCCCCCAATGGCATCGCTGTCACCCCCCGCGCCCATGCCGAACCCGCCCTGAATGCGTGGCTTGATCGCACCCTGCCCGACCCCAGTACTGTCTTTTGCAAAGCTACCTACCTAGGCACAGACGGCAGCGCCCACACGGTGGAAATCAGCCAACCAGCATTGGGGCTGCAACCCCTAGACTTGATCTATCTCCTCAACCCCGAATCCAACCAGGCCATGACCGAACTGGATGATCAGGTGATGCACTACGTCCTGACCAGTTCCGCCCTCGTCCCGCCCCCCTGCTGGGATGGGGACATCACCCTTCAATACGTCTTCAAGGAATCGGGTAAGGTCTCCTTCTTTGAGCTGGGGGCGCTGATCCACAGTCTTCGCCGCGTGATTTTGCAATCGCGACCCTTGAATGCGACGGATGTGGCCATGCCCACCGAAGCCCAGGAATCCGTCGCCGCCCAAGTGACGCTGGATGAAAACCGCCTGACCCCCTTGGTGACTCAGCTTGGGGCACTGGTTACCCACCCCAACCCTGGAACGGATGACCTGAATGCCCTCATTGCTGATATCGCCCTGTGGTTGCCGGATCCTGAGACCCATCGGGATGACATGCTGGGGGCGATTGATGGTTGGATTGATCGGATGATGGCGTTATTTGCCCAGGTCGCCACCTTTGGCATTCCCCAAGCCAGCGGCGGCTTTGCCTACAATTGGAAAAAACAGCAGTTACGTGCCCTACGAAGCCAGATCGATGTCCTGGTAGAACGCTGGGAAGACAAGCTCAGCCGCTTTAACACCCTGCTCACCGTAGACTATCCCACCGCAACCACGGATGAAGATCGGGTACCCCTGCTGCGGCAAGCCGAATCCCTGGTGTCTACGGAACTCACGGTGCCCCTGCCCGTGACGGTGACCAACTACCGCATAGAGGTCGAGGCCAAAGCCACCACCTTTGAGTCCGTGCTGAATGCTTTCCGCGCTTTGCAAACGGCACCCACCACCACCCTGGCGCAACTACGGCTGGATATTCTGGCGCAGTTGCCCCTGGATGCCTACGACTACCAACCCTTTGACCTGGCCACCGTGGAAGGGGAAATCCTGCGGTTTGTGGGGGATTTATACGCTCAAGTCAACCAGTTGCAGACAGCAGTGGTGCGACGACAAACCACTGCGAATGACCAAATCCTCGCGGCCCTGGCCTTGAGCAACTCCCCAGCCCAGGTGGAAGGTCTGGTAAAAGCGGCAAAAACCTTGTTGGGAGAGGATTTCAAAATTGTGCCGGAGTTCACCCTGGCTCCCGACCAAGCCAGGGAATGGGGCAATGCCTGGGTCAATCGAGCCGAGATCCTCACCTACCTGACGGATGCGGAACCCGGTGGCCTAGGGCGAACCTTCCCTGTGGATGAGTGGCTATATGGGGTCGCCCGCGTGCGCGAAAACGCCGCTCACTGGGAGCGCATCCTCATGCTGAGCCAAGCCTTTGGCACTGGGGATCCCACCCTAGAGCCGATTCAACTGCCCTATAAAGCAGGCGATCACTGGCTGGCCATGTCCCATCCCCCGCACTATTCATTTGATAGCGATCACCTGCTCTACACCGCCCACTACGCTGTGCCCTTCAACCCCAGCGCTGCCCAGTGTGGCTTACTGCTAGACGAATGGACCGAGGTGATCCCCACCCGCGAAGAAACCACAGGCATCACCTTTAACTATGATCGCCCCAATGCCGAGCCGCCCCAAACCCTACTGCTGGTCACCAGCCCCCACCTAGAAGGCGACTGGCGCTGGGAAGATCTAGTCGATGCCATCCGCGAAACCCTGGAAGAAGCCCGTCTGCGGGCGATCGAGCCCACCCAGATAGACGACACCAGCTATGCCCGCTTCCTACCCGCCACCCTTTCAGCGGTGACCTTCCACCCCATCACCATCATGCTCAACCTGGCTCTTAACAACGCCGTTTACAGCCTTATCTCCCCCGAAACCAATGCCTGAACCTGCTCCCATTCAAAACATGGTGGCGACGCTCGCCCAGCGACGCTTGCCCACTATCACCCTCTGGAATCGCCTGGAAGGGCGGCCCCGATGCGAGGAGTTTGACCGCGCCCTCGAAGCTGAGGTGCGGGATGCCCTGTGGATGCTCTGCAAACAGTGGCAAATGGGCGAATTCCTCGGGGACGATGCCGGGTCGCCCATCTTTGCCAAAGTCCACATGGGCTCCACCCAGATCACCAAATACCAACCCCACGGCCACGATCCCCGCCCCTTTGCCGAT
Organism: Phormidium sp. FACHB-1136; assembly: GCF_014697375.1. Lineage (GTDB taxonomy): Bacteria > Cyanobacteriota > Cyanobacteriia > Phormidesmidales > Phormidesmidaceae > Nodosilinea. The sequence continues at coordinate 11,141 of NZ_JACJRS010000057.1, read as the reverse complement.
GAGGTTCCCTTGGAGGCACTGGTGGAAAATCGCCCGGTGCCCTTCGCAATCGGTACCCAGTCCGTTTCCCTAGATCTGCGGCTGTTGATGGGACGGCATTGGCTCAAACTGGTCAACGGTGCAGTTGGCAACTTCGACGCCGACTACATCCGGGAATACCCCATTGATGAGCCTGATCCCGAGGCGGAGGCCGATGCCCAAATCTGTGCCCATCCCGAAGCTTGGCAGCAGGTCACCGCCGTCGCTGGACGGATGATGGATGGCTACAGGTTCTACCAAGCACTGACAGCCAATTCCCCTCGGGCAGCTCATGGAGGGACGACGATTCCGGGTGATCGTCATGGCGAGATCGATGCCCTGGCCGCGCAATTCATTTCCTGGTTTCAGCGCCAGTTCTACCAGCCTGCAACCACCCAAGGAGAGGCCTGGAAGCCTGCCCAACTGGAATATCAGTTTGCCTGCTCGGCCCCCGTCCCCGACGGTGAAAAGGTCTACGTGGCAGAGGAGTACTACCACGGTCGTCTCGACTGGTACAACCTGGATGTGGATCCCACCCAGAAGGAATTGGTGATCCCCAGCCCCATGCCGGATCCCGACAGTCCTGACCCTGAGCTTCCCAGCCCTGAAGACGCTTCCCCCCTCGACAGTGCTCCTACGCCCCTCTCCTTCATCCCTACCCAAATCAGCTATGAGGGAATGCCCAATACCCGCTGGTGGGCTTTTGAAGACCGCAAAACCAACTTCGGCGACATCAACCCTAAAACCCAAGATCTCTCCAAGCTGCTGTTTATGGAGTTTGGCTTGGTCTATGCCAACGACTGGTTCCTAATTTCCTATCCCCTACCTGCCGGAAGCATTGCCCGCCTCAAGGGCATGGCAGTGACCAATGTGTTTGGGGAGCGCCTTTGGATTGAGCCTGTGGGCAGCGGTGTAGACGACGACTGGCAGCGCTGGAGCATGTTTACCCTGAGCACTCGTGGGCAACAACAGGTCGCGGCGGATACCAGCTTGGTACTGCTACCCACAGTGCCCAAAGTCCAGGCGGGGAAACCCCTGGAAGACATTGCCCTGATCCGCGATGAAATGGCAAACATGGTTTGGGGCATTGAAAACCGGGTGCCTCTACCCTCCGGGGAAAGCAAACCGGGGGGTGAAGCTGGATACGAACTCTACAACCATTACCAACGGCTGATTGATCAGCAGCTTGAATCCGGTGCCATAGGGGCTCCACCGGAAACCTATAACGCCCCCCTCCGCTACCAGGTAATGAACCGCGTCCCCGAAAACTGGATTCCCTTTATTCCCATGCATGTGGAGGGCAGTAACCGGGAAATCCAGATCCAGCGGGCTTCCATGCCTCGCATCTTGGTCGGGAGCCACGAACGTCCCAAGGTCAAGCCCCGCACAGTGCTGCTGCGCCAGGGATTGGATAACCAAACGGAACCCCGACAACAGTGCTATTTCCTTCACGAAGAGGAGGTACCTCGTGCTGGAGTCATTGTTTCCCAAGGCTTTCAGCGTACTCGATGGTATGGCGGACAGATATTCACTTGGATCGGGGTACATAAACAAACTGGGCGCGGTGAGGGCAACAGCGGGCTAGTCTTTGACAGCCTGGTCAGCGTTCCGGCAGAACACCAGATTCTGCGGGTGATGGAGTGAGGTGAGGTGCCTCGGCACAAAGCAAAGCGCTAACCGTTTGGACTAGACAGAGGCTGGTTCAAGTCCGGCCTGGGTTGGGACATCGGCCCAGGGTGTCGGTCATCGGCCACCCTCACCCATTTCGCCAGGGGATCATGCACCCGCTTCGGGGCTATAGTATTCGTGACCACGAATCGGTGCCATCCCCCTTCCCCGGAGGGCTAGGATCCCCGTGGTCGCCAGGATGGCTACGGCGGAGACTTGGTAGAGAGTCGATGCCGCATGAGGGCTTTGCGCAGTTCTTCTAGCCCCAGCACCATGGGCGGGCACAGCAGGAGCATAGCCCACTGGCCCAGGTTGAGCGGTGCGGTTGAAAAAATGGCTTGGAGGGGGGGCAGCTTGATGATGGCCCCGATCAAGATCCATTCGGTGGCAATGCCGAGCCAAATTAAGGGGTTAGAAAACCAGCCCAGCCGCCAGATCGGAATTTTTTCAGAGCGGCAGGCAAAGACGTTACCCGTTTGCCCCGCCACAATAGCCGCTAGGGTTAGCGTGAGGGACTGAAGGTAGATGGCCACCACCGGGGCGGGGGCGATGTGGGCCTGGAGGCCGGGGGTGACGGCTTGGATTTGGCTGAGGCTATACCCATGGCGGCTCCACACCCAGAAAAACGCGGCCATGCCCAGAATGCCTTCAATGAGTCCTAGCCAGCCATAGGCTCGCAGTAGCAGGTTGCGATCCATCAGAGGTTGATCCTTGCGCCGGGGTAATTGCGCCATGGTGCCGGGTTCGGCGACTTCGGCCCCTAGGGCCAGGGCAGGCACCATATCCGTCCCTAGATCGATGGCTAAAATTTGCATGATCACCAGGGCGGGCGGAATTTTGAGGGCCACCATGGCCAGAAACGGGAGGAGTTCTGGCACGTTGGAGGACAGGATGTAGGTGATGAATTTGCGGATGTTTTGGTAGACGGTGCGCCCTTCCTCGATGGCCCCGACGATGGTGGCAAAGTTGTCGTCGGTGAGGACGATATCGGCGGCTTCGCGGGCCACATCGGTGCCGTTCAGTCCCATGGCGATGCCGATGTGGGCCGAGCGCAGGGCGGGGGCATCGTTGACGCCATCCCCCGTTACTGCCACCACCGATCCGGTGGCCTTGTAGGCTTCCACCAGGCGCAGCTTGTGTTCGGGGGCCATGCGGGCAAACACCAGGCGAGATCGGTACTTCACCATCTGTTGAAGCTGGGCATCGGAAAGATGGCCCAGGGTGTCGCCCGTGATCACCCGCACGGGTTCGTGGGTGGCAAGGTCTGGCTCGACCAGGCCGATCTGCTGGGCAATGGCCTCCGCCGTCAGCCCATAGTCGCCCGTGACCATGGTGACGCGAATGCCCGCCTGGTGACACTGGGCAATGGCCTGGGGCACCTCTGGACGGGGTGGGTCGAACATGGCGACCAGCCCCACGAAGATTAGCCCTTGTTCCAAATCCTGGGCCTTCATATCCTTGAGGTCGGCGCTGCCGGGACGGATGGCCAGCCCCAACACCCGAAACCCCTGGCGGGCAAAGTAGTCATTGGCGGCGACCACCTGTTCCCAATCGGCATGGGTGAGGGGGGCGACGGTGCTATCCCGCAACACGCCCTGGCAGTGGCGCACTACCTCTAGGGGGGCACCCTTGGTAAAGGCTACTAGGTCGGCTTTGGCTGTCCAGGCATCGGGCAAGGAATTGTGCAGATCGGAGGGCCAGAGATCGTCGCGCCCTGCTAGCACCACCGTCATCATCCGCCGCCGCGAATCGAAGGGAATTTCCCGCTGGCGGGGGTAGCGCTGCTGTAAGACCTCCACATTCAGCCCCGCCTTGGCCGCCGCCACAATCAGGGCCGCTTCGGTGGGGTCGCCGATTTCCTGCCAACGGCTAGGGGCTGTTAGGTGGGTGAGCCGCGCATTAGAACACAGGGCGGCTCCGGTCAGCAGCAGGTTGACTTTCCAGGTAAGGGGGGAATGGGGGGGCAAATGCACCTGGCCCACGGTAGGGTCGTAGCCCGCCCCCGTGATGCGAATTTGACCGGGGAGTATGCCCTCGTTGTCATCCTTGAGCGAATCGCCAGAAATAGATTGTTCCAGCGAGGCATCCTCCGGCAGCGGCGGCAACCACAGGTGGCGCACGGTCATTTCGTTTTTGGTGAGGGTTCCGGTTTTGTCGGTGCAGATCACATTCACCGCACTCAGGGTTTCCACCGCCGACAGCCGCCGCACTAGGGCATTGCGTCGCACCATGCGCTGCACACTCATAGCCAACGCCAGGGTGACGGTGGGCAACAACCCCTCAGGCACCAGCGCCACAATGATGCCAATGGCAAAGATAAAGCTCTCCCTGATCTCCATGCCCACCAGCAGCGAGGTGAGGGTAAAGATCAGCACCCCCATGGATAGGGCAATGGCCGTAATCACCCGCACAATGTGGTTCACCTGCACCTCTAGGGTGCTGGGCTCGCGCACCACTTCAGTGGTAATGCGGGCCACCTGGCCAAACTCGGTGTGGGTGCCCGTGGCGTAGACCACCGCCAAGCCCCGCCCAGAGGCCACCGTGGCCCCCGCCAGCACTAGGTTGCTGATCTCCGCCGGATTGGCCTTTTCCACCTGGGGCTGTTCACCGGGACGTTCTAGGGGTTGGCCACCGCGCACGGGCAGAGCCACCCGCTGCCGCACGGGGTAGGCGTTGCGGGCCACGGGCAAGGATTCTCCGGTGAGTACCGAGATATCCAGATACAGACTTTCCGCCGTTACCAGACGGGCATCGGCGGGGATGCGATCACCTTCCTCCAGTTGCACCACATCCCCCCGCACCAGTTCCCGCGCCGGAAGTTGCACCAGTTCCCCGCCACGGTAGACCCGCACCAGGTTGGGCAACACATTTTTTAAAGCCGCCAGCGCCCGCTCCGCCCGAAACTCCTGCCAAAAGCTGAACAGGGCATTGATTAAAATCACCGCCCAAATCGCCCAACCCAAGGCTGGCGTATGGGAGATAAAAGCCAGGATACCCGCCACCCACAGCAGCAGCGCCATAAAGTGGGTGAGTTGGTCGGTAAATCGCAGCCAGAGCGGACGCTGGGCGGGTTCGGGGAGTTCATTGGGGCCAAAGTGAGCCAGTCGTTGCTGGGCTTCGGCCTCGGCCAACCCTTGGGGGGCAGACTCTAGATAGCCGTAAACCGCTTCGGCTGGAAGCGTCCAGATCGGACGATGGGTCGGTATCATGGCCAAGCCTTTGCACAGGATGAAGCGAAACCGTTGGATGAGCTAGGCTAAAGAGCGGCGGAAGCGATAAGAAGACGCAGGTCGGCTGTGAGGGGAGGAGAACATGAGGACGCTTACAATTGTTGCAAAAGCAACTGAGTCTTGGGCTGGGCTGCAACCTATCGTTATCTCAGTCCTGGGAATCTAATGTGGGATGTACCCAGGTACAGGACGGTTCTCCCATCCGACCGTCTGAAGCCTGCTGCTAAATCCTACTGGACTACCCTCAGATTAAAACGGCACATTGCCTCACTCCGAGGGCGCTTGAAAAGTCGGATGGTCAGCAAAAAGCTCACACGGCATAGGCTGAAAGTGGCACTGGACTGCTAAGGTAGGACACCTTGTAGAGTGCTTGCTATACAAGGGTTATAGACAACGAGATATCAGGGATCCTACTTTTAGGAACCAGTGCCAAAAAACGTTGAATTGTCGAGCGTACCTTTTGGCTGGTTGCGTTGGCCTCGACGATGGGTATAGGACTACGAGCAGCTTCCTGAGAACTCGGAGGCCATGGTTAAAATCGCCATGAGCCGAGGGGTAGCCCAATGGCTTGAGTCATGGTTTTGATCGTGACAACGGGTTTATCTCGCAGGCGGCAGCACAAACTCTGGGAACAGATCGGCAGTGCAGCTTGTATCGGGGGTGCGATTGGGATCATTCACAAAGGCGACCCCGATATCCTGGGCGCACTGGGAGGCGACGATGGCCCCATGTCCGGTGCTGGAAAACTCCACAAAGGTGCCGTTGTGCAGTCCTTCCATCACCCCGATGCCCATTTCGGTGTTGGTTTGCACGTCGTAGCGGCCTTGCAGTACCAGGGTGGGGATGGCGCTGTTGACCGGGGCATGTTCGCGGTTGGGGGCGGGTTCAACGGGCCAAAAGGAGCAGAGATCGTAGGCCTGACGAGCGGCTACCAAACGGCCCTGCCCCAGTTGGGGTATCTGCATGGCCTCGTAGTGGGCCTGGGTTTGGGCCGGGTCGCTAAAGGGCACTAGTTCGCGACAGTCTACACTGCGGAACATGCCCGTGGTGATGCCAGAATCCACCCCAGAGAAGGAGTCAGTGAGGGCCGAGACCACATCGTACACGTGGCGCACCTCGATATCAGACATGGCGTTGACGGCCTCGGTTAGGGTGGCGGCGGTGTCGCCCTCAAATTCTTCCGCCACAAAGGCAAGCAGGGTTTCCCGGTTGCGGGGCGTCTCGATATAGCCCACCCCCAGGAGGTTGACTAACAGCAGCACCCCCTCCGAGTCGGGCAGGGTGTTGGCAATCGCTTGAATCTGCTGTACCCAGCGGCTGGCGGGGCGGCTGGTTTCGGCGGTGGTAGCCCTGGCCCGCAGAATATCCTCGGCCTTGGCCTCAAAATCTCGCGCTTGCAGGCGGTAGGCCTCCGGCGACGATTCAAAGGCGGGTGGGTTGGCGGCGGTGCTGAGTATTGCCCCACTGATCACCCCGGCAAAGGTGGTGGTGATGCCCTGCTCTAGTTCTTGAACAATCAGCGGCAGGTAGGGGGCAATCTGGCCGGGGTGGTGGTTCATCAGCTCAATCAGGCTGGCAAATTCGGCGGCAGTGACGCGCTCGATGGGGGTAGTCTGCCCTAGGGGGGTGATCGGTTCCGTCAGGGGCAGGGGGGCTGCATCCAACCTGTTGAGCAGGGCTTGGGTGCGCTCCGCCAAGTTGGGGTAGGCGGCTTGGCAGGCAGCATCGGCCTCACAGTCTTCCACCAGGTTGAGGAAGCTGACCTCTAGGTCGCGGACAATCGCTTCATACTTGTTGGCCTGGAGGGGCACCGTGGAATCGAGTACCACGCTACGCACCCGGTCTGGGTGGTTGGCCATAATTCGCTGGGCCAGGTAGGTGCCGTAGGAAATGCCGTAGAGGTTGATCGGGCCGTAGCCCAGGGCGGCGGTGAGGTTCACTACATCCTGGGCGCTGTTGGGGGTGTTGTAGTGGCTGAGGTCGTTACCGTGGTTTTCTAAAATGCGGGCACAGAGATCGAAGGCGGCATAGAGCGTGATGAGATCGTCACTGGCGTTGGGAAAGCGGGCGCGCATTTGCGCCTGTAGCGGATCGAGCGTGCCCGCGTATGGGCTATTGGGATCTAAAAGTACCTTGGTGGCGGCCAACACCGCCGGGGCACAGCCCAGCCGATTGGAAAATTGCGTCCCCCGCTGATCCAGCACAATGATGTCGCGGGTTTGGCGCAGGGGTTCGTAGATTTTTGTCCGTACTTCCAATGCGCTCGATTCCAGGGTGCTGCCCCCCGGCCCACCGCGCAGATCCATCACCGGATCTGGCGCAGGGGAAAGGCTACGGCTGTGCAGCACGGCGTAGGTTAGCTCAATCTGGCGACCGTTGGGTTCGGCGTAGTTTTCCGGCACGGTGAAGAGGCCGCAGGTGATAGTTTCGCCTTCAATTTCGTTGGGCGGCAACACCGTGGGGCAGGGGATGACGGTGATTGGGTAGCGGGGAGTTTGGGCGATGGCGGGGATTTGGGCGGCGAGGGCAGCAGCGAGTGAGAGAAGGGGGAGGGAGAGAGGGCGACGGAGGAGTTTCATGGGGGCTGGATGTAGGACAGGGCAAAGGTGAGGATGTCGTGTTAACCGCTGGGGACAACCTCAGTTATGGGATACCAACGGAGTAGCATCGGTGAAACTCAGGGATGTTGTCAGTCGAATGAAGACTTGGCCCGACTGGCTACGTTGTATGTTCGGAGGCGCGGATGAAACCCGAATTGCTAGATGTGGTTGAGCTTTTGGTTGACCTCCCTGAGGCCGCACTCCAGGCAGGCGAATTGGGCACCATTGTCGAGACCTATGGCACCCAGGCCTACGAAGTCGAATTTGCAGATACCGAGGGAGCCACCCTGGCCCTGAAAGCCCTTGAGCCTGAACAGTTTGTCGTGGTATGGAAACATTCCACCCAGGCTTGGGTGCCCCTAGCCGACCGCATTGCGGCGCTCCTGCAAACCCTGCCAGAAGATCGTCAGCAGCAGGTTTTGAACTTTGCCCGATCCCTCCACAAAGCCCCGGCATAAGGGGCCGATGGAGTCGCTGGGGCCACGACTGCCAAGATCTGATCTGATTGCTGGTTGGATGGATTGGCAAGTTGACCGTGGTTTCAGTCATGGTGGCTGCTGGATGAGAGAGGGTGAAGGGGGGCAGTGCATCACTCCTAGCAAGGACTAGCTACTCGTACTCAAACCTGGGTGTGACCTCGGACAGGCAGCTACTCTCCGGTATCTGGGTGGGGTCGGCCAGAAAATCGAGGGCAATCGCCTCTACACAGGTTGCGGCTGGGGTGCCCGGTGGTGCCACCATCGAGCCGTGCCCCACACCGGGGAAGGTGTAGACATAGGCATTCTGAAAATTGCGGGCAACGGTCTCGCCGTAGCGTTGGGGCGTGACCGGGTCGTAGCCGCCATTGAGCACTAAGACGGGAATCTCGAGGTTGTCATAGGCGAAGAATGGCTCTCGCTCAACCTGAAGCAGTTCGCAGAAGCTCTGATAGGAAGCACTCTCACTCTCCCCGATCGCGATCAGCTGCTCGTAGGGGGCAGGAAACACGGTAGACGGATCTACTGCCACGGAATCGACCCGCGAACAGAGCACCGCGTGATACATGCCTGTGGCCTCAGTATCCTGGAGCTTCTCCGAGAGTGCGGTTACGGCCCAGCTAAAATCTCCCTCAGCCGCCTGGTAAATGTTCTGGGGCAGGGCTGAGGCATTCAGACTGCTGGCCATATGGGCTTCAAAAAACAGCAGAAATTCGTTTCGATCTAGCGTGGTTTCCAGGGGTTCCTTGGTGTCGGGGATCGAGAGCGTCAGCGGAGCAGGGGTTTGCTCTAGACGATCCAGCACGCTCAGAAAGACGGTTTCCAGGTTGGGGTAGGTCTGATTACACTGGGCATCGGCGGCGCAGGCGGCAAACAGGTTGCGCAGCGCCCCGCTAAAGGTGTAGGTAGCGGCCAGGTTAAAGTCGATATTCGTCGTCACCACCCCGTCGAGGATCGCACTGCGGAGCTGGGCGGTGTGTTCCTCCGCCTGCTCTAGCATGTATTGCCCCAGCAGCGTGCCGTAGGACACCCCGTAGTAATTAAACTCGTCGTAGCCCAGGGCTTCGGCCACCGCATAGATATCGGCGGCATTTTCGATGGTGTTGAAGGCGTTGGGGTTAATGCCTTCGGCCAAGCTCCGATCACGGCAGGCCACCATCCACTGGGTATCGGTCGGGGCGATTTCGTCGCGAGCCACCGCTATATTGTGATCGGTTCTCTCGGGGCAGTTAAAGAAGGGGCGTGAATGCCCAGTGCCCCGCTGATCGACAAACACGAGATCGCGCTCTTGCAGCAAGGCGGGTAACACCGGCCAGATGGTTAACACATCGACCGCAAAGGTTTTAATGGTCGTGCTGCCGGGGCCACCATTTTCCACAAACAAGGGGTCTGGGGCAGGGTTGTCGCCAATGCTGCGGGTACGGACGACCGCCACCTGAATAGTCGGCCCATCGGGCTGGCTGTGGCGTTCTGGCACGGTGACATAGCCACAGTCAGACATGGCGCTTTGCAGCGCGTTCAGACCAAAGGTGGAGCAGTCGGTGGATTCCCAAGCAGGGCTGATGGGGGCACTACCCATCGCTGGCGTGGCCGTGACGATGGTAATGCCCAGGGCAGCGAGTCCGATCAAACGATTGAATGAGTGAGTCATGGTGGGGTTTCCTGGATGGCTAGAAAAAAACGAGTCAGACGAGCATTGGGAACATTTGGTCGAGATCCCAGGGTTCTTTAGCCTGTTAACCACGAGTGTTGGCTTACCCACCAACAGAATTCTGGGATCTGGTCTTCGATAGAATGGGATCTACGGCCTTGCGTGAGCGGAGCACTGTACCCATGAGCCAAGCCCTCTCGACGGAAACCCAGCTTTTGACCTTTGAGGACTATCTGCGCCACGACGACGGCACCGATACCCGCTACGAATTGATGAACGGAGTGCTGGTGGAAATGCCCCCAGAATCGGAAGAGAACAACGAGATTGCCCGCAAGCTGTTGTTTGAGTTGGCAAAGCATCTGCCCATCTCCCTCTTGGCCTACAGAGACACCGAGATCGAAGTCACCGGGCGGCGGGCCACCTGCCGAATTCCCGATCTGCTGGTACATACCGAAGCCTCGAAAGCCGCCATCGCTGGAACGACCCGCGCCACCATTACCCGCGATATGCCGCCCCCGGCCTTGGTGGTGGAAGTGGTCAGCCCTGGGCAAATCAATCGCGAACGCGACTACCGCTACAAACACACTGAGTATGCGGCACGGGGCATTACGGAATATTGGATTGTCGATCCCGAAACCCGGCAGGTGACGCTGTGCCTGTGGGTAAACGGGCAGTATGAAGACCAGGCCTACAGCGGTGCAGAGGTAATTCAATCCACCGTAGTACCAGGTTTTGGGCTGACGGTGGCGCAGATTTTTGGGTAGGTGGGGGATAGCCATCAGAATTAGCGGGGTTGATCGGCAGGGTTAATCAGCGGGGTTGTGGCCTTCGGTCTAGGGATCGCCGTTGTTTCGGTCGTCTGGGCGCTGGGTGAGGGGCAAAATAGGGTGGCTATCTAGCTTCATCGCCCCATCTAGGGAGTAGTACTGGGGAATGCCGATCTCAATGCCATTGGCCTCTAGGGCACGCCGTACCCGCAGCCGAAACTCTCGCCCCACGGCCATGTGTTGCCCCGGTTCGGTCTGAATCCAGGTGGTGATGGTCATGCCGCTGTGGGAGACGCTGTCAATCCCCAGAATTTTGGGGGCCGCGAGAATCTTGTCGTGCCAGAGGGGGTCGTCATAGAGGTCTTGGGCGACGGCCCGCATCACCGTTAGGGCGTGGTCGGGGTCGGTGTGGTAGGCCACATCAATGCTGAAATTCACCCGTGACCAACTGCGAGTCAGGTTTTTGACTTGGGTAATGCTGCTGTTTGGGATAGTAATCAGTTCGCCGTGGCTGCTACGAATTTGGGTGACACGCATATTAAGGTTTTCTACCAGGCCCGTGGTCTGCGCTCCTAGGTCAATCACATCGCCGATGGCATACTGGTCTTCGGCCAAAATCAGAAACTGGACAGTGGGAAGTTCTGTATCCGGTAGCGGGACGCCAAGAAAAACGGACATGAGCTGAGTCAATCGACCCATCATGTCCGAAACTGGCTGATGTAAAGCCTTTC
>NZ_JACJRS010000056.1 GCF_014697375.1 Phormidium sp. FACHB-1136 | reverse complement strand
TAGAATGCGCTCTCGAATGTCAGGGTGTTCATGGAACTTCAACTGCTTCTGAAGCTCTTGCTTTTCCTCTGACGTTAGATAGTTTCTGACTCCCATGGCTTATTCCATAATTTTAATGTATTATACGCAGTTTAGATGACTAACAGCTTACTGTCCAACTTCTGTTTAGACCAATGCCTCAACTACCCTTCTTCAGCAGCAGATTCTGGGGTTCTGACAGGTGCCACCTGGGTAACGCGGACTAAAGCTTCCTCCTTGTTGGGTTTCACCAGGCGGGGCATTCTCCCGTGCGGTCTAGGCGGGGCACGGTGGCGGTGGGGAGGATGGTGATGCGGTCGGTGTTGGAGGAGAGGGTGCTGTGGGGTGGGGCGAGTAGGAGGGCCAGAAACCCGTTCCATGGTGGGCCATTGGGGGCCGCTTTGGGGGTCAAGCGCTAGGCTGACGAACCTCACAGATGTCGATGCCTCGTTACAGGGACAACCGTTGAAGCACTGGGTCGAACGCCCTATCCCCTTGCCTACGCCCCAACATCCTGATTGAATAGGGGCATCAAAAAAGTGAACTTTTTTAAACGGGGAGTCGCCCATGTACATCGTACAGATTGCTTCAGAATGCGCTCCGGTCATCAAAGCCGGGGGTCTGGGCGATGTGGTTTATGGCCTCAGTCGCGAGCTCGAAACGCGGGGCCACTGCGTCGAAATCATTCTGCCGAAGTACGACTGCATGCGCTACGACCACATTTGGGGTCTGCACGAAGCCTACTGCGACCTGGTTGTGCCCTGGTATGGGACGGATATTCTCTGCGATGTGTATTGCGGCTGGGTGCATGGGCGGCTGTGCTTCTTCATCGAGCCCAAGTCCTGGGAAATGTTCTTCAACCGGGGCTGCTACTACGGCTGCGACGATGACCCGATGCGGTTTGCCTTCTTTAGCAAGGCGGCGATGGAATTTCTCCTGCGCAGCAACAAGCGCCCGGATGTGATCCACTGCCACGACTGGCAAACCGGGCTGATTCCCGTCATGCTGTTCGAGATTTACAAATACAACGGCATGGAGTTCCAGCGGGTGCTCTACACCATCCACAACTTTAAGCACCAGGGCATTGCCGGGACGGATATCCTGGAGGCCACGGGCCTGAACCGCCCAGAGTATTACTACCAGTACGGACGGCTGCGCGATAACTTCAACCCCTTCGCCCTCAATTTTATGCAGGGGGGCATCACCTACGCCAACCACGTCAACACCGTCTCCCCCTACCACGCCTGGGAAGCCCAACACACTGACCAGGGCTTTGGCCTAGGGCACACCCTCCACACCCATCAGTACAAGTTTTCTGGCATCCTCAACGGCATTGACTACGAGGTCTGGAACCCGGAGGAAGATCGCTACATTCCCCACCACTACGACATCGCCACCTTTGAGGACAAAGCCTTGAACAAAAAGGTGCTGCGGGAACGGCTGATGCTGGCCCACGGCGACAAACCCGTCGTCGCCTTCATTGGCCGTTTGGATGACCAAAAGGGCGTTCACCTCGTCCACCACGCCATTTACTACACCCTCAGCCGGGGCGGACAGTTTGTGCTGCTGGGTTCTGCCACCGAAAAGGGCATTAACGACTGGTTCTGGCACGAAAAGCTGCACCTGAACGACAACCCCGACGTGCATTTGGAAATCGGCTTCAACGAAGAACTAGCTCACCTGATCTACGCCGGATCCGATATGATTGTGGTGCCCAGCAACTTTGAACCCTGCGGCCTCACTCAGATGATTGGCCTGAGGTATGGCACGGTGCCCATCGTTCGCGGCGTCGGTGGTCTGGTCAACACCGTGTTTGATTGGGACTACGACGGCTACCACGAACCGGAAGAACGCAACGGCTTTGTCTTTTTCCAAAGCGATACCGTTGCCCTAGAGTCGGCCATGGATCGCGCCTTCGATATTTGGGAAAAAGAGCCTGCCCTCTTCAACCAAATTGCCCAGCAGGGGATGCAGTACGACTTCTCCTGGAATCATCCGGGTCAAGACTATGTGGCTCTGTATGACTACATACGCCACAAATAGTCACTAGCCCTATTGCCAACGACCATGGCCTACCGCCGAACTAGGCGGGCCGACCAAGGACGCTTGATTCGCGACCGTTGGCGACTGACGGCAATTGACAACAGCAGTGTACAGCGATTTACCAAGGCGTTCCTAGGCGATTGTCAAGGAGTAAAATGGGGCAAAGCGGGCTGAGGTTGATGATTTTGTGGTCGATCTGGGCATGCTAAACCTAGAGAACCCCATCCATCCATAGCCTCTTTGCATGGCCGTGAGTTTTGACCTTCCCCCGCCGCCGCCGCCGCTTAGCCGCGTTAAATTGCTTGAAGGCCAGGGCAACGCGCTCTATGCCATTGGCCGCTATGGCGAAGCCCTCACTCGCTTTGAAGAATGTCTAGCCCTTCAGCCTAACCATGTCGAAGTATGGACGCTGCACGGCTTTTGCCTCGCGGCACTCAAGCGGTTTGAAGAATCGATCCACAGCTTTGACCAAGCCATTGCCCTCAATTCCAAATATGCCCTGGCATGGCATGGCAAGGGCCACTCCCTCGGCAAACTTAGCCGTTTTGAGGACGCCGCCACCCATCTCCAGGAAGCGGTTTTGCTCAACCCTGCTGACAGCAAGGCTTGGTATAACCTGGGCACCGCCCAAAACCAACTGCACCAATACCCAGCGGCCATCGCCAGTTTTGAACAAAGCCTGAAGCTCAACCCCCAAGACCACCGAGCCCGCTACAACCAAGGCGTGGCCTTCTGCGGCCTGCACCGCTACGAAGAAGCCCTGAACGCCCTCGAACTTGCCCTAAAGCTGAAGCCCGAAGCCCACTACATCTGGAACCAGCGCGGTACGGCCCTCATTCAGCTCGGTCGCTACGAAGAAGCCATCGACAGTTTCAATACGTCCCTGCACCACCACGCCGATAACCCCAATGCCTGGTATGGCAAAGCCCGCACCTACGCCATGGCCGGAGAACTGGAGCAAACCCTCAAAAGCCTTTACCGCACCTTTGTCCTCAGCCCCTATGTCTATAAGGTGATGGTGCAGATCGACGCCCATTTCGATGGCCTGCGCCACCACCCCCAATTTCAAAAGCTGCTAGACAGCTAGGTCATTCCCCCGGGCTGCACCCTACCAAACCGTAGGGGCGGGGAGACCCCGCCCGCTAATACAAGAAGCATACAAGGCAGATTTAGTATGAGTCGTTAAGCCGCCAACAGTTGACGCAGCACATACTGCAAAATGCCGCCGTTGAGGAAGTATTCCACTTCATCCAGGGTGTCGATGCGACAGAGCAGGGGCACGTCGGTGGTGCTGCCATCGGCGCGGTGAATCACCAAGGTCACGGTCATGCCGGGTTGAATGCCGCCGCTGAGGTCCGTTAGGTCGAAGGTTTCGGAACCATCGAGGTTCAGCACACCGCGATGGGTGCCCTCTGTGAACTGGAGTGGCAGCACGCCCATACCCACCAGGTTAGAACGGTGGATGCGCTCGAAGCTCTCGGCCACCACGGCTTTCACGCCCAGCAGACGAGTTCCCTTCGCGGCCCAGTCCCGGGAGGATCCGGTACCGTATTCCTTCCCAGCGATGACGATCAGCGGCGTCCCCTCGGCCTGGTACTTCATCGAGGCATCGTAGATGGAGAGCACTTCGCCATCGGGCATGTGCTTGGTGACGCCGCCGGAGGAACCGGGCACCATCTCGTTCTTGAGGCGAATGTTGGCGAAGGTGCCGCGCATCATCACCTCATGGTTGCCGCGCCGAGAGCCGTAGGAGTTGAAGTCTGCCGCGACCACGTTGTTGCCCACCAGGTAGTGACCAGCGGGACTGTCGGCCTTGATTGCGCCAGCGGGAGAAATGTGGTCGGTGGTGATGCTGTCGCCCAGGATAGCCAAGGGACGGGCACCGAGGATATCGCCAAAACTCTGATCGCTGGTGCTGGCGGCCATCTCCACAAAGTAGGGCGGGTTTTGCACGTAGGTGCTTTCGCCCTGCCAGGGGTAGGTTTGCTGCTCCACGGTGTCGATCTGCTGCCAGCTTTCGGTACCGAGGAACACGTTGCTGTAGCGGCTGCGGAACATGTCCGGGGTGAGGGCCTGGGCCATGACGTCCTGAATTTCGGCGGCGCTGGGCCAGATGTCCTTCAGGTAAACCGGATTTCCTTGGGAGTCTTGGCCGATGGGGTCGGTCTTGAGGTCGATGGCCAGGTTTCCGGCGATGGCGTAGGCCACCACCAGGGGCGGCGAGGCCAGGTAGTTGGCCTTGGTGTGGGGGCTAACGCGGCCCTCAAAGTTGCGGTTGCCAGAGAGGACGGCACCGACCACCAGATCATTTTCATCAATGGCGCTGGCGATGGGCGCAGGCAGGGGGCCAGAGTTGCCGATGCAGGTGGTACAGCCGTAGCCCACTAGGTTAAAGCCCAGGGCATCGAGGTCTGCTTGCAGGTTGGCCTTTTCCAGATAGTCGCTCACCACCTGGCTTCCCGGTGCCAGGGAGGTCTTCACCCAGGGCTTTACGGTCAGCCCCTTCTCACGGGCTTTGCGGGCCACCAGACCCGCCCCAATCATCACCGAGGGGTTGGAGGTGTTGGTGCAGCTCGTAATCGCCGCAATCACCACGTCGCCATCGGTGAGGCTGTAGTCGGCTCCGGCCACGGGGACAGAGCGCTTCTCGGCGTAGTCCTTGCCGCTAAAGCCAGGGAAATCGGAGGTCTTAAACTGGGTGGCCAAATCCGACAGGCGCACCCGGTCTTGGGGACGCTTTGGCCCCGCTAGGGAGGGTTCCACGGTGGCTAGGTCGAGGGAGAGGCTGTCGGTGAAGACGGGGTCGGGGGTGCTGGCATCGCGCCACATGCCCTGGGCCTTGGCGTAGGCTTCTACCAGGGCAATGCGTTCGGCATCGCGGCCAGAGAATTCTAGATACTTAATAGTTTCGGCATCGATGGGGAAGAAGCCGCAGGTCGCGCCGTATTCTGGGGCCATGTTGGCCAGGGTGGCCCGATCCGCCAGGGTGAGGTGATCCAGCCCGTCGCCGTAGAATTCTACAAACTTGCCCACCACGCCCTTGGCCCGCAGCATTTGCACCACGGTCAGCACGAGGTCGGTGGCGGTGGCTCCTTCCGGCAGTTGCCCGGTCAGCTTAAAGCCCACCACTTCGGGAATCAGCATGGAAATCGGCTGGCCCAGCATCGCTGCCTCGGCCTCAATACCGCCCACACCCCAGCCCAGCACCGCTAGGCCGTTGATCATGGTGGTGTGGCTGTCGGTGCCCACCAGGGTATCGGGGTAGGCTTGGGTTTCGCCGTCTACGTCCTTCGTCCACACCACCTGGGCCAGGTATTCCAGGTTCACCTGGTGGCAAATGCCTGTGCCGGGGGGCACTACCCGGAAGTTATCAAAAGCATTCTGACCCCAGCGCAAAAAGGCGTAGCGCTCGTGGTTGCGCTCAAATTCCTTCTGCACGTTGTCGCCAAAGGCGTTGTCGCTGCCAAAGGAGTCCACCATCACCGAGTGGTCAATCACCAGATCCACCGGAGACAGGGGGTTAATTTTGTTGGGGTCGCCGCCCAGGTTCACCATGGCGTCGCGCATGGCGGCCAAATCCACCACCGCAGGCACCCCGGTAAAGTCCTGCATCAGCACCCGCGCCGGACGGTAGGCAATCTCGCGGTTGGAGGTCTGGGTTTGCAGCCAGGTGGCAATCGCCCGCACGTCCTCCGCCGTCACCGAGCGCCCATCTTCGTAGCGCAGTAAGTTCTCCAACAGCACCTTGAGGCTAAAGGGCAAACGGCTCACGTCGCCCAGGCTCTTTTCAGCCTCCGGCAGGCTGTAAATGGTGTAGGTTTTGTCCCCAACGGGCAGGGTCGTTTTGGCGTTGAAGCTGTTCACAGGGGTGCTCTCTCCGGTTGCGATTATGCGATTTAGCAGGCAATAGGGTACTTGTAGCGCAGCACCTAAAACCCAGACGATGCGATTTTACCCCGTCTTCAGTAAATTACTGTAAACCCCGTGGCGAAATCAGTCCCCAATCCTTCACCGCTTTGGACAGAATCTATTTAATATAGAGAACAAGTTATGGTTCTGTGAATCGCTAGAAAATGTGCGGTTTAGGCTAATTTCTAGATTCTGAATGTCGCCCCGGTTGGCCATCATCCGCGCTGATGACTCATCCTATCGAGACTTCGGGATCAAGGCGAGTTGTCCTCCCTTGGGGGTGTGTCCATGCATTGTCCCTTTTGCCAACATCCCAATAACCGCGTGCTGGAATCCCGCGCTGCCGAGTCGGGGCGCAGCATTCGGCGGCGGCGGGAATGCCTCCAGTGCGAGCGACGTTTCACCACCTACGAGCGCATTGAATACGTCCCGGTGACGGTGATTAAACGCAGCGCCGACCAGGAACTATTCGACCGTTCCAAACTCCTGCGGGGCATCGTGCGGGCCTGCGAAAAAACCCCCGTTTGCTCCCAAGTGATGGAGGGCATTGTGGATGACATCGAAGCCGAACTGCAACAGCGCCACCACCGAGAAGTAAGCAGCGCCGAAATTGGCGAAATGGTGCTGACCAAACTGCGTCCGCTGAACGAAGTCGCCTTTGTCCGATTCGCCTCCGTCTATCGCCAGTTCCAGGGCATCCGCGACTTCACCGACACCCTCAGCCAACTCCAAGACGCCGAATCACCAACGTACACCGAAGCCCTGTCCCAGCCAGAAAATCTGCCCCAACCCACGGAGCCATCCCTGGCCTACACCGCTCCGGTGCTGTCTTCTTGACGCTAACCCCAAACCAGACCCTGAATCTTTAAAACCCCCTCTTCAATATCTTGGCCCCATCGGTTATAATCGTAATCCTGTGGGTTTATCGGGCTGTCTCGGGCCGATACAGTTTGTGTACGGTACGAGCCTCTATAGCACTGAGTCGATTGTTTTGTACGTCTGCACAGAAAACCGCAGTATTTACGGAGAAAACCTTAGGAAAACACTAGCATGCTCAATCAGGACGTAAAGGACACGGGAATCGGGTTTACACACGAAGACTTTGCTGCACTGCTGGACAAGTACGACTACCACTTCAATCCGGGCGATACGGTAACCGGGACGGTGTTTAGCTTGGAACCCAGAGGTGCCCTGATTGACATCGGTGCTAAAACGGCAGCTTACCTGCCCATCCAAGAAATGTCCATCAACCGGGTGGATCACCCCGAAGAAGTCCTGCGCTTCAACGAAACCCGTGAGTTCTTCATCCTCACCGACGAAAACGAAGACGGCCAGCTCACCCTATCCATCCGTCGGATTGAGTATATGCGGGCCTGGGAGCGGGTGCGCCAGCTCCAGCAGGAAGATGCCACCGTGCGTTCCGGCGTGTTTGCCACCAACCGAGGCGGTGCCCTGGTGCGGATCGAGGGTTTGCGCGGCTTCATCCCCGGTTCCCACATCAGCACCCGCAAGCCCAAGGAAGACCTGGTGGGCGAAGATCTGCCCCTGAAGTTCCTGGAAGTGGACGAAGAGCGCAACCGTCTGGTGCTCAGCCACCGTCGCGCCCTGGTGGAGCGCAAAATGAACGGCCTGCAAGTGGGCGAAGTGGTGTTGGGTGCCGTGCGCGGCCTCAAGCCCTACGGTGCCTTCATCGACATCGGCGGTGTCAGCGGTCTGCTGCACATCTCCGAAATCTCCCACGACCACATCGACACGCCCCACAGCGTGCTAAACGTCAACGACGAAATCAAGGTCATGATCATCGACCTGGATGCCGAGCGCGGTCGGATTTCCCTCTCCACCAAGCAGCTTGAGCCAGAACCGGGCGACATGGTGAAGAACCCCGACCTGGTGTTCGACAAGGCTGAGGAAATGGCTGCCAAGTATCGCGAAAATCTGCGTAAGCAAGCCGCCGAGAAGGAAGCCGCCCTGATGGGTGAGGAGGTCTACGACGACGAAGAAATGGCCGTCGCCGTTGACTAGATAGCGCCTTGAGTCAGGTCTACTGCGGTTCTCAGAGTCTGTTAGGGATTGAAGCCATCATCTTTGACAAAGATGGCACCCTGGCAGACTCTGCGCCGTTTTTAAAACACCTGGCCCAGGCCCGCTGCCAGCGCTGTGTAGATGCGATCCTGGCAAACGGTAGGGGCGAGGTCTCCTGGCCCGCTAATACCAAGGACACGCTAGCCGGATTTCCGATCACCTATCAGCCTCAACCCTTCCCGATCGATCTGGTGGATCAACTCCTGGCCACATTAGGGGTGTGGGAAAATCGCATCGACCCCGATGGATTGATGGCCGCTGGTACGCGCCAATCCAATATTGACGCCCTAGTTGAGGTACTGCTAGGCATTGGAGTTTCCTCGCAATCAGCTAAATCAGAGATTCAAACCCTCGTCGCCGAACAGTTTGTCTTGGCGGATGGCGACCTTAGCCCTAAAACGATCTATACTCCCCCCTTTCCTGGCACCCAGGCCATGCTTCAGCGCTTCAGCCAAAGCAAGATTAAGCTAGGGGTTTTATCCTCCGATAGTCCGGCCAATATCGAGGACTTTTTACGCCATTACGACCTTTTAGCCTGGATAGACGACTGGCAGGGCACTGAGCCAGGAGATATTCCTAAACCCAATCCAGCCTTGCTACATCGCCTCTGTAATCGCATGGCTGTTAGCCCTCGCCAAGTGGTGATCGTGGGCGATAGCTGGGTAGATCAAGCCCTGGCTCAACAGGCCGAAACGGCTGGATTCATCTCGGTTTCCGAAGCCTGGGGACGCCCACCTGTAGCCGGAGCTAGGCTGATTCTTCGTGGTTGGGAGGATTTAAAAGTTGTCCCCTAGCCTGGTGCAGAGTCCTGAAACGGGAACTAAATGCGGTAGTCTTTGATAGGTAAATCTTCCACTGCCTTGTGGTTTATATAGGCTGGATCAAGGATTTACCATTGATTGACTCAGGGGCTGTCGAGGTTCACCGACATCATCCCTAGGGTAAATGATCTGAATTTTGTGAAAAGAAGAGGGCCGATCATTGTCTAAGCGTTACCTGTTTACCTCCGAGTCTGTTACCGAAGGACATCCGGATAAAGTCTGCGATCAAATTTCCGATACGATTTTAGACGCCACGTTGGCTCAAGATCCCCTCAGCCGGGTGGCGGCGGAGGTGGTGGTGAATACGGGGCTAGTGCTAGTGACGGGGGAAATTTCCTCCCAAGCAACCGTAAACTATGCCAACCTCATTCGCCGCAAAATTGAGGAAATTGGCTATACCGATCCCACCAACAACGGCTTTTCTGCCGATAGCTGTGCGGTCATGGTGACGCTGGATGAGCAATCCCGCGACATCGCCCAAGGGGTTGACCAAGCCCACGAAACTCGCTCTGCCACCAGTGACGAAATCTTTGACGCCACCGGGGCGGGCGACCAAGGCATTATGTTTGGGTTTGCCTGCAACGAAACCCCAGAGTTCATGCCCCTGCCCATCAGCTTGGCCCACCGCATTGCCCGACAACTGGCGGCGGTGCGTAAAACCGGACAACTGCCCTACCTGCGGCCCGATGGCAAAACCCAGGTGACGGTGGCCTACGAAGATGGTAAGCCCGTTGGCATTGATACCATCCTGGTCTCCACCCAGCACACCGCCGCCATCGGCGACATCACCGATGAAGCGGGCGTACAGGCCAAAATTAAGGCTGATCTGTGGGAACAGGTGGTGCTACCTGTCTTTGGCGACCTGGCCATCAAGCCCGACGCCGACACCCGTTTCTTGGTGAACCCCACGGGCAAGTTTGTCATCGGTGGCCCCCAGGGCGATGCGGGCCTTACCGGACGCAAGATTATCGTGGATACCTACGGTGGCTATTCTCGCCACGGGGGCGGTGCCTTCTCTGGCAAGGATCCCACCAAGGTAGACCGCAGCGCCGCCTATGCCTGCCGTCACATGGCCAAAAACATTGTGGCCGCTGGCCTAGCGGAAAAGTGCGAAGTGCAGCTCAGCTATGCCATTGGGGTGGCCCGTCCGGTGAGTATCTTCATCGACACCTTCGGCACCGGGAAAATTGACGACGACCAAATCCTAGCCCTGGCGCAGGATCACTTCGAGCTGCGCCCTGCCGGGATTATCGCCACCTTTAACCTGCAAACCCTGCCCCAGGAACGGGGGGGACGCTTCTACCAGGATGTGGCGGCCTATGGGCACTTTGGTCGCACCGACCTGGATCTGCCCTGGGAAGCCACAGACAAGGCTGATCTCCTGTCTAAGGCAGCGGAGGCATTTCTCGCAGCAGTTTAGGGTCTTGTTGCTCCCCCCCTAGACCACGCTGATCGAGCCAATAGTGCGGCGTCATCGAAGTTGGCCCCTGGTCTTAATAGACTGGAATGGCCTAGGATGACGCTGCACGTTTTTTGCCGATGGGAATCATCGTCGCCTTAGGCAACGAGAAATCAAGGATCATACTTTTAGAAACCAGTGCCCCATTGCCGAGATGTTTGAGTGCCATGAGCATACGGTCAGGGCCACCCTGAAGCGTTGGGAAACGGGGGGATTAGGCGGATGGTGGGAAGCCCCTGGACGAGGTGCGAAGCCCAAATGGCAGCACCATTGTTTGGGCTGTTGACGCCTAATCCATGGTGTTTTTTTTCTTGTAGGGGTTTGGTGCATTGCTTCGCGTTGGCGCAGCCTCGCCTTGGCGTTATGCACCCTACAGCCGATGGCCCCCGGTGGCGGCAAAACGTTCTTGTATGAGGCGGTGAATGAACCGATACCGACCCCCCACCCGCTGCAACAATAGCCGCTCGGTGCAGTGGTTGAGGAAACGGGCATAGTTCCAGGGGATGGCGTTGGTGCGGTGCAGCACTAGGCGGAGGGAGAAGTGCTGAGCACAGGCATACCAGCCGCTGTAGAACCCACCAAGCACAAATGTGAGGGAAATACTTCTTAGAAAAAGCCATGACCAGTCAAAGGAAAGCGCAGTACTGTCACTAGTCATCGCAATAAGAAATTGACTACCTATTGCCATAAGTACAGTAAATGGATAGATCGCTAATGAAACAGGCAGGATATTTCGAGCTGCATTAAAGATGCCTTGATTCGGCTTCGTTCGACTAACAAGATCAGGGTCTGACGCATTGGTCAGCCCTTCAAGCAGTCCTCCAAGTAATCCTCCGATCAGCCCAACAGTCACCCCTCCAATCAGCCCACCAATCAATCCTCTAATCAGCCCAACAGTTAGACCTTCAATCAGTCCTCCGATCAACCCAATAATCAGCCCTCTAAACAGCCCATTTTGTAGTCCTTTGATAATTTTTTTTCGTGCGGAGTGCGAAAAAGAAAAATCGAAGTTTTTAATCGTAATAACATCAGCATCCTTTCTAATCAGCCCAAGAACTAGCACAAGAACCAGTCCAAGAATCAACCCAGCAATTGGCCCAATAATCATCCCAGCAACCGGCACAGTGTTTAGCCCAATAATCATCTCATAAAGCCTTGTTTCCTTCTTGTTCGCTAACATAGAGGGCTGCATTTTCTCAATCAAAAACTCATCTTCCGATTGGGCTTGCAGTTGTTGGGCCAGCCAGGTTAGCCAGTGGCGGGTTTGTTGGGCGGTGGGTTGTTTGTGGGGCGGGTAGGTGCGGCTGGCAATAGGGGCGTGCAGTTGCCGTTGAATGTAGGCATCGAGCAGGTAATTGAGGCGTTCTTGGGGGGTGGTGAGGCGTTGCCATTGGGCGGGGTCGATGGTGTCGTTGGCCAAAATAGACACGCTGAGCAGCAGGGGGGTGCGTACCAGGGCCAAAAAGTCGGGGTCTTGGCGGACGGTGTGCCATAGGGGTTCCATGCCTAGGGCCGCAAAGTAGGTGGCCAGTTGGTCATCGGTGAGGGGTTCTAGGCAAATGGCCCCATTTAGCAACAGCTTGGTGGCGTAGAGTTCGTATTCTTCGCGGCGGCTGCACACCAGCAGTTGGCTGGCTCCTTCGCCCGATTGCAGCCAGTCGTTAATTTTTTGGACGGCGGGTTCTTGGCGGTGGGGCGGCAGTTCGTCTAGGCCATCCAGCAGGGGCAGCAGGGTTTGGGCCTCTAGCCAGGGCTGGCCCAGCTTGGTCGATACACCGTATTTCAGCTTGAGTTCGCTCAGCAGCCAGTCTTTTAGGGTTTGTTTGTCGTCTTGCCAAGAAGACAGGTTAAACATCACCGGAATCGGCTGGGCGGGGTCGCCATTGGCCCGCTGCACTAGGGCGGCGGCGAGGTCTAGCAAGGTAGTAGTTTTGCCTGCGCCGGGATTGCCCAAAATCAGCAGCCTGCCGTTAATGTCTTCCCGGTCAAACACCTCGGCAATGGCGGTTTCGGGGTCGAGGGGGCGGCTGGCTTGGTCGGCAATGCGAAGCTGGCTATCCCAGGGGCGGCTGACCTGGTGGCGTTGTTCGGCCTTGCCCAGGTTCAGCAGCACCGCATTGTGAAGGGACTGGTTGAGGCGATCCTGCACCTCGGCCCACACGGCACTGAGCAATGTTTTCTCGTTGCGGTCGGTGCGTTGGGAGGGCGGCTGGTTGGGCAGCGGCCCATAGTAGTTGTTGACGACATTGTTGACCGTGCGGGATTGATCAATGCGGTTGTGGTCGCCAGAAACCAGGGCTGATCCGTCTGCGGATTGTTTAACGTCGATGTTGCGCTGGTCAGCCACGACCGTCCCCTCTATCCCTTTGAATGTTAATCGTATAGGACTGGTTCACTTGGTTGCCATCCCCGCTAATTACAGCGGAACCATCCGCAGATGTCCCAATGCTAATGTTGCGGCTTCCGGCCCCCGTTGGCCCTGGCTGAGCTTGAGGATAGAGGACGTTGGTCAGGGAGGTACGTAGGGCTTCTAGTCCTGGGCCGATGGGGCTATCTAGCCATTCCAGCAATTCCGGTACCCGTTGGCCTTGGGGGGCAGAACCAGGGGAAATGTTGCCCTTGGGTGGGTTGAGGTCAAAGATTACCATTTCAAATTGAGCAGGTGGAATACGGAGCAAAAATTGGTAGAGCTGGGTGCGGCCTTGGGGGATGGCGTTGGTTCGCGATTCCTCTTCGGCGGGGTTGGCCCTCACCCCCGGCCCCTCTCCCCACGGGAGAGGGGAGGTAGAGGAAGATGTGGGGGTGGGGGGCTGGATTTTGTTGAGGAGGGTGGGGATTTCTGCGGCGGGTTGGCCTGTGCGGGCGATGGCGTTGCAGGCGAGTTTGAAGGCAAAGGGGACGCTGCGGCCTGCGCCGAGGGCATCGTAAAAGCCGACGGCAAACTCGATGGCGGCGCGGTCGGGGATGGCTTGGGTCATGCCGATGACGTAGGGCACATAGTCAGCGATGGCGTTGGCCTGCACTTCGCTGTAGCAGCCGTTGAGCACCACACAGGTCAGCGGTTCGGGGAATTCCGTGGGGTCGGCAAACAGGGCGAATAGGTCGGCTAGGGCGTTGCCGTCGATCAGTTTGGCGTGGCCTGTTTCGTCCTCAAAGGCTAGTCCGGCTTCACCATCGCCATGACCGGAGAAGTGGACGATCTGGGGCATTTCGTCCAGCATGGCCCGCTGAATGTCGCGGGAACGCACGGCCTCATGGGAAATCAGAGTAAACTTGTCCCGCTGTTGGGCACGGCGCAGTCCTTCTTTGATGTCCCGCAGTTCCTCATCGAGGCGCAGGCGGGTGGTGTTTTTGGGGTTGGCGGCAAGAAATAGAATTTTGGGCATGGCGGCGATGGGCAGAGACACAGGGGCAGACCGCAGTTGATAACCGACACGGACACAACTACGGAGCAACCAAATTACCGTCTAGTCTGCCCTAGATTTGGGTCAATGGCACCGACTATCACCCCGCCAGGGAAAACTTAAGGGAAAATCTAGGAGAACTCCACCTTTGGACAACGGCGATGGCAGGCAAGTTTTTTGAGAAACCTGGCCCAGAATTGGCGGATCGGGTGCCCCCTGGGCAAAACTTGGCCAAGGGGTTTCCGGTGCTTACCTATGGGGAAACGCCGGAGATTCGCTGGGCCGATTGGCGGCTGACCCTCTCTGGCCTCGTTCAGCCCAAAACCTTCACCTGGGATGATCTGATGGCCCTGCCCCAGAGCGACTTCACCACCGATTTCCACTGCGTAACCACCTGGTCGAAGCTGGATGTGTCGTGGACGGGGGTGAAAATCACGGATTTGATGGCCACCGTTGAGCTAGATCCCCAGGCGGTTCACGTCATGCTGCATTGCTACGGCGGCTACACCACCAACCTAGATTTGGCGGACTTTCTGCGGCCTGAGAACTTCCTAGCCCACACCCTCAATGGAGAACCGCTGCCCGCCGAACGGGGTGGCCCGGTGCGGGTGGTGGTGCCCCATCTCTATGCCTGGAAAAGCGCCAAATGGATTAGCAACCTAGACTTTT
This sequence comes from Phormidium sp. FACHB-1136, assembly GCF_014697375.1. GTDB lineage: Bacteria > Cyanobacteriota > Cyanobacteriia > Phormidesmidales > Phormidesmidaceae > Nodosilinea. Next base: position 20,568 of record NZ_JACJRS010000056.1, on the reverse strand, counting down.
TGGCCCAACCAGAACCGGGCTTTTGGGAACGCCACGGCTACCACATGCGCGGCAATCCCTGGGCTACAGAACGTTACAGTGATCGATAAAATACCAATGCGGAAACCAATACATTGGTATCCAGAACTGCACGCAAAACTTGGGTCATAATGGAGTGGTAGAACCCTGGCGAGCCCAAGTTAAATAGCCAGGAAGCTAGGGCTTAGCCTGGGCCTTGCTGGCGGCGATGCGGTCATCTAGGGCTTTGCCTTGGGCGTAGGCACGCTGCACGGCGGGGCGGCTTTGCATGGCCTCAAACCAGCGTTTAACGTGGGGGAAATCCTCTAGGTTTTGCTGGTGCTTGCGGTGGGGCACAATCCAGGGATAGGCGGCCATATCGGCAATGGAATAGTCTCCGGCGATGTACTCGTTTGTTTGTAGTTGGGTATTCAGGACGCCGTAGAGACGGGCGGTTTCGGTGACGTAGCGGTTTATGGCGTAGGGAATTTTCTCTGGGGCGGCGAGGGCAAAGTGGCTATTTTGGCCCAGCATTGGCCCCAGGCCACCCATCTGCCAAAATAACCATTCCATCACCTTCAGGCGAGGCCGAAAATCTTGGGGGAGAAAGCGTCCGGTCTTTTCGGCCAGGTAGAGCAAAATGGCCCCCGACTCAAAGACGCTGAGGGGTGCGCCGCCATCGGTGGGTTCGTTATCCACAATGGCGGGAATGCGGTTATTGGGCGCAATTTTGAGAAAGTCTGGGTCAAACTGATCCCCGGTGCCAATATCGATGGGATGGATGGTGTAGGGCAGTTCGGCCTCTTCCAGGAAAATGGTGATTTTGTGACCGTTGGGGGTCGTCCAGTAGTACAGATCAATCATAGAGATACCTCACTCAAACAGGGCCGCAAATTAGCATAGCGCTACTCTCCCCCGCCTAGGAGACCACCGATCATCCCGCCCTCGCCCTATCCCCTCGTCGAACCATAGCGAGCCACCGCGTAATGGTGGGCCTCCAGTTCTTCGGTATCCGCCAAGGGCGGCAGGGTGAGGGTGGGATCTTGGTATTTGCGGCGCAGGGCGAGGCCGATCAGGTAATCGGCAAAGTGAGGATTTTTGGGCAGTAGGGAGCCGTGCATGTAGCTGCCGAAGACGTTTTTGTAGCGGGCTCCTTCGTACTCAGCGGCGGCATTGTTGCCAAATCCGGCTACGGTTTTCGCTAAGGGTTCCACCCCTTCCCCCAAAAAGGTTTGGCCAGAGTGGTTTTCAAAGCCAACTAGGGTTTTGGGGATGATCTGGGATTTGCCAGCTTGGGACTCGGCGTAAAGGCTTTGGATTTCCTCGTACATGGCGTCAGGAATTTCCGCCACCAGGTTGCCAATGCAGCGCTGTTTGACCTCAGTGCCAGGAGCCTTGGTGGTGACGTTGATAATGCCCAGACCGGGCGTTTCCTGGCCGTTGCCCATCAAAAAGGTGTTGCCCATTAGTTGGTAGCCGCCGCACACGCCCAAAAACACCACCCCCGCCTCGGTATCCGCCTGGATGGTGTCGGCCTTGAGTTGGTGAAAGTCTTCCACCACGGCCACTTGGTCGTTATCCTGGCCACCGCCCATAAAATACAGGTCGGTCTCTCCCGGTCGGGAGACTTCGCCCATGGATAGGGATTTCACAGTGCAATCAATTCCCCGCCACTGGCAGCGCCGCCGCAGCACAATCAAGTTCCCCGTGTCGCCATAGAGGTTGAGGTGGTCGGGGTAGAGGTGGGTGAGGGTGAGGGTGAGGGAGTCGGGCATGGGGAGTGAGGAGTGGGGAGTCGAGAGGGGTGAGGTGCACTCGCCTCACTGAACAGTGAAACTCAACAGCAATAGGTAGTCTATGGCATATCACGGCGATTGCATTGTATCAGGGGGCAGACTAAAGCAATTAGGCCATCCTGAAAGGGCCAATTCAAGGTTGAAGTGCATCACCTGCTCAAACTCGCTGCTCATTGTTTCACCCTGCCCGGACTGCTGACCCAATCCCCCTAGACCTTCGTTAAATTCCTGGGATGGCTACACGTAGGCGATATCAAGAGGCTGAAGTTAGCCCTACCTTCCCTCAGATCCCCAAGATCAAGCGGGATGAATTTTTAGCGATGGCTAGACAGGATGAAGTAGAGACCGAGCCGAGCCTGCGGGCATTACGGCAGGACTGATGGCTCCACCGTCGTTTAAATCTAAGGCTCCAAAATCTAGGAATTCAGCAGGCATGACCCTGCCTATTCCAGCCGCTCTAGCAGGTGATCGCCCACCCGTAGGGCGTTGGCGATTACCGTTAGACATGGCCCAACGCTGGGAATGGAGGGGAAAAAGCTGCTATCGACCACATAGAGGTTATCAAGATCGTGGGTGCGGCAGTTGAGATCCAGCACCGAGGTGGCAGGATCGGTGCCCATTTTGCAGGTACCGCACTGGTTGGCCACGACGGGCAGGGGCACTTCGCCACGGGGATGCATTCCGGCGCGGGAAAAGAGGTGGCTGTCTTTTTCAATGGCTTTTAGCACATCCAACCAGCGATAAACGAGGCGGTCGTGGGCTTCGGCGTTGTTGGGTTCAAAGGTGAGGTAGAGTTTGCCCTTTTTCACCTCCACTCGATTTTTGGGGTCGGGCAATACCTCGGTCATGACCCACCAGGCAATGGAACGGGTGGCCAGTTGTTTGAGGCCAAAGTTCGGCATAAATTTACTAATCAGCGACAGTACCGGGGGCGATTCGGCAAAGATGGCATCTTGCAGCACGCCACCCATGTTTTGAATGTGACCCATGGGGTAGTGGAACTGGTTGTCGCCCCAGTAGTAGTCGTTGATGCCGACGGAGCGAGGAAACGTGCCGGAGTGGGCATGGGTGGTGATTTCGACGATGGAACTCATCCGCATTTTCATCAGGTTGCGGCCTACCTGGTCGGAACGATTGGCCAAGCCTTGGGGGTGTTTATCGTTGGCAGATTGCAGCAGGATTGCCGCCGAATTGATGGCTCCACAGGCCAGCACCACAATGTCGGCGAAAAATAGGTGGGGCTGTCCCGCCATCTCCGCCTGCACCGCTTTCACCGCCGTCCCCGATGGATTGGTATGCAACCCCGTCACCCTGGCGTTGGTTTTGAGGGTCACATTGTCAAAATCTAGGGCTGGGGCCACGCCAAACACTTCGGCATCACCCGTCGGATCGTCCTCCCGCAACGAGAGGGACATGGGCAGGGAGTAGGGGCGGCAACCCTGCTTAGTGATGCCCTCCACCATGGGCTGCATAGTCTCGTTGTGGGGAACGGCGGCAAAGGGAAAGTCGCCGCTGCGGTTGGGTTCGGTGGGGTCGGCCCCGGCTTGGCCATGGACTTGGTACAGCGCCTCGGCCTCGGTGTAGTAGGGTTCAAAATCACCGTATTTCAAACCCCACTCCGGGGAAATGCCGTCCTGGTGGGCCACGGTTTCAAAATCCTTCTCCCGCATCCGTTGCAGGGCCGCCCCGTAGATCTTGGTATTGCCGCCAATGGCGTACTTCGTTTGGGGCGTGAAAGGCTCTCCGGCCTCGTCATACCACTGTTCGGGGGCGTGGTAGCGCTGCTTTTGAAAAATATCCACATCGCTGATGTTCTGTTCCGCTAGGGGCATCGCCTCCCCCCGTTCCAACAGCAGAATTCGCTTACCCGATGGGGCCAACTTGCGGGCCAGAGTTCCCCCTCCGGCCCCGGTGCCGATGATGATTACGTCATAGTGGAGATCGTCGATAATCATAGGGGAGTTCCTCACGGCAAGTCGCTAGGTAGCCACAAGGAGAACAGCCCCATCGCTCGGCTACCCCTAACAATCTACTGACTATTCCCTCGTTTCTCTGTCTTTTTCCTTTCAATTACAGAATCTCAGATCAGGCGAGTCGTCATTATCCGCCCTGCCGCCCTGCCCCATAGGCCATCCCAGAGAGCGACAGGCCTTTACGCAATGCTCCTGAAGCCATTGATAACCTAAAACGATGATCGTTCAGTGTTCGGCATCGAGTAGGACACCGCAGCGAGATTTACGCTTAGCAACGCCTTGGCGGGGTGGGCCTTGGGTTGTGGCTGTTCGGATCCATACAGGCCGTGCCGTTGCTCATCCATCTGGGGTTGATGGCAGACATCGGCAACTGATGCCTAGACCCTGGACGTTCTAAAATGAGGACGGTTCAGGCTGGCATTCGGTGGAATACCCGGTTGCAGGAAAAAGCTACTGTAGAATTAATCCGCGACTTCCTTATCCGCGCCTTCATCCGCCGACACGGTCTGCTTAACCATGCCAACTCCCATCCCCGCTGGAACCACCTTGCAAAATCGTTACCGCGTGCTGCAACCCTTGGGGCAGGGCGGGTTTGGCCGCACCTATCTGGCGGAAGACCTAGGCCGCTTTAACGAGCGTTGCGCCATTAAGGAATTTCAGCCCCAGTCGGAAAACGACATGACCGAGAAGTCGCTCCAGTTGTTTCAGCGGGAGGCGGCGATTCTCTACGGCATTAGTCACCCTCAAATTCCCAAGTTTCAGGCCATTTTTGAGGAGGATCAGCGGCTTTTTTTGGTGCAAGACTACATCGATGGCACCACCTATCGGGATTTATTAAACCAGCGCCTCGGCCAGGGGATGACCTTCTCGGAGGCCGAAATTCGCCAGTTTTTGCAGAATATGCTGCCCGTGTTGGCCCATATTCACAGCAAGGGCATCATCCATCGGGACATCAGCCCCGACAACGTCATGCAGCGCCCCAGTGACCAACTGCCGATTTTGATCGACTTTGGGGTGGTGAAGGAGGTCTTCACCCGCATTCAGATGACTGGCCCCCCCACCCACGCCACCTCCGTGGGCAAGTTGGGCTATGCCCCCAGCGAACAGATTCAGTCGGGGCGGGCCTACCCCAGCAGCGACCTCTATGCCCTGGCGGTGACGGCGATTGTGCTGCTGACTGGGAAGGAACCCCAGACGTTGTTCGACGATGTGAACCTGACCTGGAACTGGCAAGCCTACGCCAATGTCAGCCCTGGATTGGCCCAGGTGCTCAATCGCGCCATCAACTATCGACCGGGGGATCGCTATCAATCGGTGAGCGAAATGGCCCAGGCGCTAGGGGCCGCTGGCGGTCTTGCCCAACCCACCGCCCAGCGTCCGGCCCCACTCCCCTCCCAAGTAAAAACGGTGGCCGTGGGACGACAATATCAGCCCACCCAAGTGGTGCCGGGGCCACGGGCCTATCCCCCTGCGACCCCCACCCAAGCCTTTGAAACCTCGGAATCGATTTGGGAAAATCCTTGGGCGGTGGCCCTAATTGGGGCGGTTCTCGCGTTAATGGCGGGGCTGGGCGGCTGGTTGGTGGTGAGCTTGCTCAACCGCTCCCCCCAGAATGGCGGCAACTCGGTACCGGAAATCACCATTGACCCCGGTTTGCCCGCCCCGATTCCTCCCACGGTGACCCCTACTGTCACCCCCACGCCGGAGGAACGTCCGGTGGAGTATAACCAAACCCTGCGCCTTGGCCCCGGCCAAAGTCGTACGGTTTCTGGGTCGCTACGCAGCAACGAAACCATCAACTACACCTTTGAGGGCGAGACAGGGCAGACACTGACGGCCCGGATTCGTGGTGAAGGTGTGCTGTTGACGGTGCTGAATCCCCAGGGCAACCCCGTGGACAGTACCGCCGAGCGCGTTCAAAGCTGGCAGGGCACCCTCGCGACCAGTGGTCGCTACACGATTCAGCTTCGGCCTGTGCAAGGGCTGAGCCAAAGCAATTACGATCTAGAGGCCAGTCTGAGCGAGGTGTCGGAGCCCACCCCGGAACCGACCCCAGAGCCCACCCCAGAACCCACCCCAGAACCCACCCCAGGGCCGACTCCAGAACCCACGCCCACCCCGGAACCGACTCCGGAGCCCACCCCAACCGAAGAGCCCAATGTGACCGAGCAACGGGTCCAAATTCCCGCAGGGCAAACCAGCACCCAGGTGTCGGGCCAGGTGAATGAGCGTCGCGTTCGTCGCTATGTGATTAACGTCCAGGCGGGGCAGGTGATGGGCCTTGATCTCCCTAGGGTGAGCGGCCCTGTGACCCTAGACGTGCGTGACCCGAGCGGGGCAATCATTCCCGATGCGGCTAGCGTGCTGTCTTGGCAGGGGGCACTGTCCATATCGGGGGACTATCGGGTGGATGTGAAGTCGGCCCGACCCGCTGAATATACCCTGCGAATTTCGGTGAACTAGCCTGGGTGTTGATCCCCCCTAGCCCCTCTTGGGAAGGGAACTGGAGTCACCGTTCCCCTTTTTAAGGGGGATTTAGGGGAATCTCCTGACCGAGATCGATCAAGGGAGGCTGATTGGCGGACTGTTGCCACACCCCGGTGCTGGGGGCCAGGGAAATCAGGTCTTCGATGTTTTGAACCATCGTTTGGCAGATGGCGTCTAGGGGCAGATCGTTGGGATCATGGCCAAAGGGGTTTTCAATCTCAATGCCGATGGCCTCAATGCCAAACACAGCAAAGCTAATCAGCCCCACCAAAAAGGGAGTGCCCCACCCCACGGAAGCCACCATTTGAAAGGGCAGCGCCAAGCAATACAGCATCAACAACTGCTTCAGGTGAATGGAATAGGCCATCGGCATGGGTGTTTTAAGAATCCGCTCACAGCCGCCGAGGGTTGACACCAAGCCATCCAGCCCCTCCAGGCATGCGGTCAGTTGGTAAGGATGGAGCTTGTGCTGGGCCTGCTGGGTTTGCAGATAGTCGGCCACCCAAAAGGCAATTTCCAGGGGCGGGTTGTTCATTTGCTCGAGTTTGGTAAACTGCGCCGCCGAGACCAGGGTAGCGAGTTCTGCATTGGGGGCTTGGCCACGCAGGTGTAGCTTGAGGGCCACGGCAAAGGCGGGCAGCAATCGAATGGCGTTTACCTTGGCGTCGTGGTCGGCGGGGTATTTTTCCTGGATGGCCACCCACATTTGGCGGGCTAGGTTGCGGGTCAGGTTCACCACGTTGCCCCACAGCTTGCGTCCCTCCCAAAATCGTTCGTAGGACGTATTGGTGCGAAACACCAGCAGCAAACCTAGCACCAGACTCGGAACCAGGGATCCCAAAATCGGGGACGACACCGTCCACCCCCGCCGATGCAAGGCGTAAATTAGCAGGGCAAACAAGGCGCAGAACAGGGTGCGCGGCAACACCGCTGGAATGACCGACCCCTTTAGGCTAAAGAGATCGCGAAACCAGGCCCGCTCCTTGCGGTATGGCTTTGGGTTGCTGGACGACTTAACCATCACCTGGCCCTCCACGGCATCGCCAAGCCACCCCGGCACGTTGATCTACCATCGATCTCACAACATTGATGTCACACAAAAGTGTAATACGAAAGCCTCAAGCGCCTGGGGTAACCCCAGACAGGAATCTAACGACCCAGGATGAAGGGTGCGAACACCCCGAAAGCAGCTTAAGATTGAAAGGCAAATTTTGACGATAACGACTTTCCAACGGCGTCTGTGGTTTCTCCCGTAGCTCCTCCCCCCAACACACTCTCCCCCGCTCCGGTGGTCTCTAGGCCACGGCATCGGGCGGGCCTCGTTCGAGGGTTCTCTCCCCAGCAAGCCTACCTATGGGGGCTGGGCCTCGGCAGTTTTGCCCTGGGCCTGGTGAATGGAGCCTTGGTGATCTCCACAGGCATCGGGGTGCTGGCCTATCGGCAACTGGCCCAGTTGTCCCCTGCCCAGCAGCAAGCCCTACGACAACGGCTTCAGTCCGCCGTACCCCTGCCCCGAACCCTCGGTCAGCAGGCGCTGGTGCTCAGCCTCATGTTGGGAGCCAGCACCTACACCGTCACCGCCCTCTGGCAGAGCACCCACTCCCTGCTGATGGCCCTGGTGTTGACCGGGCAAACGGCCCTCACCTTCTTTGTGGTGGTGGCCCTGCTGCGTTCCCCCGCTGACAAAACCGCCGACCCTCACCCCACCAAACGGGCCGATGGTCGATCTACCCCAAACGGCGTGGCCACCACGCCACCACCTACCGCCCAAACCCTAGAGGTTGCGGCCCAGCCAGCCACCGCTCCAGCCAGCCAGCCCCCTATCACCGAGGCCGAGCGTTTTGAGCAAGCCCTCGCCCACCTCACCCAGGCCGATCCCCTCCAGCGTCTCATCGCTGTGCGCCAACTGGTGCGCCTAGTGAACCAAGCCCCCAGCGATGCCTATATTGCTACATCCGAGGTCTCGATCCAGACCCACTTGATCGATTGTTTCCATCTCATGCTGGCCCACGAGCCAGAACCTATCGTGCGTTCCGCCGTGCGCGAAGGGCTGGCCCTTCTACGTCAGCCACCCCCCCAAGATCGTCAACTCCCCGCCGGAGCCAAGCCCCTGCCCGACCTTGCCCCATCGCCAGAGTTAGCAGCTTTGGAGCCCAACCCTTGGTTTGCCCCCGCCGCTGACTCGCCCGCCCCAGCATCCCCTCCCTCGGTAGCGGCGACCTCGCCTGCCTACCCTCCCTCCCCCCGGCGCACCGTTGAATACGTTGAATATCTAGACATTTGAGGCATTTCCTATGGATCGGTTTACGGTTGAGGTCATTTCCCAAACCCCCAACCCCCAGCAGACCATGTATGCGGCTATGCATCAGGACTATGCCGAGGGGTTTGTGAATCACGAACGGGAAAAATGGCCCAGCGAAGAACGCTGCGGCGAAATTTTAGTCACCAATCTCCTCAAGGGCGGACGCGGCCACTACGGCCCCCTAGAGCATCCCCAAATTGTCTTCAATGTCGGCTGGTTTCCCCACAGCACCATGCAACAAATCCGCACCCATCGGGTCGGGGTGAGCTTCGATGTTCAGTGTCTCGCTGGAGATACGGAGGTCACCTTTGTTCACGCCTCAGGCAGCCTCCGAAAACTTAAAATTGCCGATCTCTACGATCTCTGGACGAACGGAGAGAACGCTACACGAGATCGCAAGATTCGAGGTCGCCGGGGAGAGGCACCAGGCACCTATCGCCGCGACTGCAAAACTCGCCTAAAAAAAATGGCCCTGCGGGTGCTTAACGAAGAAACTGGAAATTTTGAAATGGGTCGTCTTCACGATGTCATGTGTAGCGGTGAGCAACCCGTTTATCGACTCACTCTAGCCGATGGTAAGACCCTAGACTGCACCACCAATCACCGTCTTTACACAGCCAAGGGCTGGCAACGCATGGGAGATGCCATTGGTTTAATAACAACCGCTGATCACCATGTTTTAGCTATCACAAAAGACTGCGAATTGATGACTAACGGAGTCGTGAGACCCGACGCCCTCTACAGTCAAAAAAACTGGTTAAAAGCCCAGATCGATCAAGGGCTAACGGCCCACCAAATTGCGGCGCAGTGTGGTTGCTCTGCCGACGTTATTCGTCACTGGGCGAAGCAATTTCACCTCCAGTTGCCCTCAGGGCGGCGACGTGGCCCCAAGACCATCGTAGGCAATGGCCTATACCGTGATAAAAGCTGGCTGCAAGATCAACTGGATCAAGGGCTGCATGTCGATGAAATGGCCGCTTTGGCTGGTTGCTCCATTGAGACCGTAAAAAAATGGGTCTATGCCCATAGCCTCACCCTCAATAAGCGCCCACCAGGCACCGATTCTCCCTGGAATAGAAGCATCAAGGGCTACAAGCTCAACCTTTCGCCGGAAAGCCTAGAACAGCGGCGTGCCAACGCCAAAGCCTTTACCAAACGGGGTGCCGATTCCAACTTTTGGAAAGGTGGCACCGCCACGGAACGCGAACAAATTGGTGCTTGGACACGCCAGATTGCCCCCCAGGTACACGCCAAGTTTAACTACATTTGCCAACGCTGTGGTGATTCGGGCGGAAATCTCCATGCCCACCACCTAGTGCCCGTCTTTGCCGAACAGTCCTTAGCCTACGAGTTTGAGAATCTGGTTTCTCTCTGCCAGAGCTGTCATGAACATATTCATCACAATCACCAAGAATTAGAGTTCGCCCAACAGTTTCAACCCATTACAGAACCTAACCTCTGGGCTGCTAAGTCAAAGCCCGTGGGCCGCAAGCTTAAGGCTCATCCCGTAAAGGTTGTAGCGGTTGAGTATCTGGGTATCCAAACCACCTACGATTTGGAAGTTGAAGGCCCGTGGCACAATTTTGTGGCCAATGGCGTTGTGGTGCACAATTCCTTCCGCTATACCGGACAACGCATTTTGGATGTGGTAGACGGCAAACGCGAGATTGAAGAGGTCTTTTATCTGCGGCCCCTAGGGTTTTATGGGGATCGCCAGGGCAATAAGTATGAATACACTGCCGAGGCCCGCCAGCAGGATTTGGACTGGTGTTTAGAAGCCAGCCGCCGCTATAAGAAACGTATCGAGCAAGGCTTTGCGGAAGAACATGCCAGGGGGCTGATTCCCTTTGATATTCGTCAGCATTGGGTCATGTCAGCCAATGTGCGCTCGGTGATGCATCTCCTCGATCTGCGCTGGAAAGCCGATGCCCAACTAGAGGCCCAAAAGCTCTGTGAAGAAATTTGGCCCCACTTCCAGACTTGGGTTCCGGCCATTGCCGCCTGGTATGAGGAAAACCGTCTCAAAAAGGCCAAGCTGTCTCCCTAGCGTAGGTAGGCCGACAGGTGGAGGCTGAAGCCAGAAAAGCCGCCAAGGGCGTGTTATCCCATGGGCTAGGGGGTGCATTGCTCCAGGCTAGTGCCGCCTTGCCTTGGCGCGATGCCCCCTATGGTTTTTGGATAGTGAAGCTTAGCTCTCCGCTGGGGGGTCTGCGGGGGCGTCAGGGGTGGCCGCTTCAGGGGTGGAATCTTCAGCAGGAGCCTCAGGTTCGGCCTCAGCCGCGACCTCTTCTACGATGGGTTCTTCCACCACTTCGGCCTTGGGCTTGGGGCGGGGGCCACGCATCAGGGCCGGGGGCACAGCGGGTTTGCGTTCTTCTTCCCGACCTCGACCACCGCGACGACCTTTACCACCCCGACGTTCGCCACGTTCGCCACGCTCACCACCTTCGCTACGTTCGCTGCTGCCCGTGGTGATAATTTTTTTCTTGGGTTTATCGGGGGAAGGGTTGGGGGTATCGGCCATGATATCTCTCTTGATCGCAACCCGCCGATCTTATCGTGAATTGGCTGATCACGGCTGGGTAAGGACTAGGGGGTGGAGTTGGCGCTGGATGCGGCCTCGATGATCCCCGTCTGGGGGCTAGGAGTTCAGGACTTTGGCTAGGGGCTAGGAGATGGGGACTTTTCGAGAACGAAAAAGTAGTGGTAGGGATGTAAAGGGTCTTGGAATTCTCGTTGGATGTGTAACCCCGTGGCCCGCAGGGAGGCTTGGATACGGTTGAGAGGATAGTCCTTGAGGCCGATTTCCCAGTGGTGCTCATCAGGAAGGGTGGGGGTATGACTCCAGAAGTGGGGGATTTGTAGAAACAGGTTGCGAGGGCGACCAGGGCTCAGCATCGTGTTGAGGTGGAGGTTGAAGTACCAGCTCGCATAGGGTAGGGAAATGACGATGTACCGCCTAGTGGACTGGACTAAGCGTTGAACAGCCCGTTCAAACTGGTCGTAGGGAATGTGTTCTAGGACTTGAAACAGGACAATTACGTCGTAACGATCAGTCTCTAAGCTGAAGGGCTGGGTCAAATCTAGAACGATGTCGGGATTTAAATCCGGATCATTGTCAGCGGTGGTGACTTGGTATCCTTGCCGACGCAAAATTTCCGTCAATAGGGACTGGAAAATCCCAATTTCTAAGATGTCGTGAATTGGGTGTTTCAACGCCCTTAACAGCCGTTGTTGGTTATAAAAACTAATCATCCGGTTCTTATTGACGTACTCAAAAGAGCTGGATTGATTGTTTTTAGATAAGCGAGTATATACCGTTTGGGTGGGGGCAACCATGGCGGATGAGTGGGTAAGGTGAGCTTAGGGAAACCGTGGGGGGTCAAATTTTGGATCATGGTCAAGAACATCTTTGATCCAGGCTTCTTCAATCCAGGTTTTGCATACCACGGCTAGGGGGAGAGCCAGGATCAGCCCCAGGGGGCCGAGGAAGGTGGTGAAGAAAATCTGGGCAACGAGGGTGGCGGCGGGGAGTAGGGAGACCTGCTTTTGCATGGTCATGGGGGTGAACCAATAGCTTTCGACGTTTTGGATCACGATGTAGAGTACCAGCACCGCTAGGGCTTTGCTGGGGGATTGTAGCAGCGCCACAAAGATGGGGAAAATGGCGCTGAGGGTTGGCCCCAGATTGGGGATGAAGTTGAAGGTGCCCGCTAGGATGGCGTGGGCAAAGGCGTAGGGCACGCCCAGAATAACCAGTCCCACAAAACTGAGGGTGCCCACAAACATGGAACTCAGGGCTACGCCCCCCAACCAGGATATTAGGGCTGTTTCACACTGGGTCAAGATGTCATCGGCCCGCTTGCGGTAGCTGGAGGGAAACAGCCGCAGCAGAAGGTTTCGGTAGGCCGGAGGGTTGGACAACATCATGAGGGTGAGAACGATCAGCAGCAACAGTTGCAGCAGAATCGCCAGGGAACTGGAGAAGAAGGATAGAAAGTTCCCAAAAACTGTGGTGCTGATGTTGGTGACCTGGCGGATCAGTTCGCTGAAGTCGGGAATGAGCCGGATATCTTGGGCGGGGAACCAATCGGGGGGATTGGCTTTAAAGTCGTCAAACCAACCCACGAGAATTGCAAAACCCTTGGGGGTGAGTTCGAGTAATTCCTGAAACTGGCTGGCAAATAGGGGAAATACTAGGCCCAAAAAGATGAAGCCCCCCAGGGCCACCAAGGCCGAAGTGACTAGCAGCGCCCGATTTCGGGGCCAACCATAGGTGCGCACAAACAGCCGCGTCAGGCCATTCAGGGCCGTGACTAGCACTACAGCGGCAAACATTAGCAGCACAATCTGCCGAAACCGCCAGAGGACGTATAGGGTTATCCCCAGTAAGGCTAAATTAATCCAATCGGTTAGCTTCACCCGCGTTGCCTACCCACCCAGTCTTTGCTTACCGCCCTCGTGGCCGATCTAAACTCAAGCTCACTGTCACCCTGTTGAGTGCTATTAGACCATTCAATGCCGTTAGATGCCACTCGCGCCTACACTTCCCTAAGGCTCAGATTGTGATCCCTTTCCTGAGGTTGCCCTAAGGAGGGTTCAAAAACCGTATCGCGGCTGACAGCCTGCCATCGTGGGCTGATATGCTGAAGGTCTACGCTCAAAGTCTACTATACGCATTCTGAAGCCATGGCGTCCTCCCCTCCGACTTCCCTTCGGGAACAGCAGCACCCCATGATTCGGGACTTGGCCAACCGCATGGAAGCGGTGTGGCAGGAGTATCTGGATCTGTCTCCCTACGCGCTGCCGGAGGATTTGGGCTATGTGGAGGGCAAGCTAGAGGGCGAACGGCTGACTATCGAAAACCATGGCTACCAAGCGCCTCAATTCCGCAAGCTACACCTAGAATTGGCGCGAGTTGGCAATACCCTAGACATTCTCCACTGTGTGATGTTCCCCAATCCACAGTACGGTCTGCCCCTGTTTGGCTGTGATCTGGTGGGAGGCCGAGGCCAAATCAGCGCCGCCATTGTGGATTTGTCACCCGTGGCGGAAACCCTGCCCCCCGCCTACGATGCGGCTCTTACCGCCCTGGCTCCACCACCCTTTGCCCAGGAGCGCGGTCTGCCGGAATGGGGCACGATTTTTTCCCCCCACTGCCGATTCATTCGCCCCACCAGCCCCGCCGAGGAAGCCGCCTTTGTGCAGTTGATTGTGGACTACCTCACCCTGCATTGTCAGCAAGCCGTAGCCACAGAACCTACCCCAGAGGTCGCCGCCGTCATTTTGGCTGGACAACAGCGCTATTGCACCCAACAACAACAAAACGACAAAACTCGCCGCGTCCTCGAAAAAGCCTTTGGCGATGCCTGGGCTGAACGGTACATGACCACCGTTTTATTTGATGTACCAACCCTTGCCTAACCTCCATCCTTGTCTAAAATAAAGGCTTTCCGTTCTGTGCCCCAAGAACCGAGTCAGCATTGCGAAGCCCCCGGCCCCCATCAACTCTGCCATTCTCTACCCCAACATCATTGCCATGGCTGTTAGCACCCCTCCCTCTCCCAACCTCCACCAGCACCTCCGCGATAGCCTAGATGGTCTACCCACAGCCCCTCGTATCGGGCGGCTGATCGTCTTTACGGGGCCAAGCGGCGTGGGCAAAGGGACTCTGCTGCGGGCGCTTCGGGATCGCTACCCTAGCCTAAGGCTCTCGATTTCGGCCACCACCCGCCAACCCCGTCCCGGAGAGGTAGACGGCAAAGACTACTACTTTGTTAGCTGCGAGCAATTTCAAACCATGGTGAAAAACGGCGAACTGCTAGAGTGGGCGGAGTTTGCAGGCAATTTCTATGGCACCCCCAAGGCCGCTGTGCAGCGCCACCTCGAGGAGGGCGAATGGCTGATTCTAGAAATTGAGCTAGAGGGTGCTCGTCAGGTCCGAGACACCTTCCCCCAAGCGCTTCAATTGTTTGTGTTGCCCCCGTCGCTGGATGAACTGGAGCAGCGTATTCGCCAGCGAGGCAAGGATTCTGAGGAAGCCATCGTGCGCCGCATGGCCCGTGCTCAGGTGGAAATTGACGCCGCCCCAGAGTTCGATGTCCAGATCGTCAACGACGACCTAGAAATTGCGTTGCAGCAGTTGGAAGGGGCTATTTTTGACGCTGTCGATGCCTAGATCGCGACTGACGATCACAGGAACTCAAGATCAACGCAACAGGGTAACGCTGATCTGATCCCGAATTGTCCACCTTCAGGTCGATTGCCCTAACGCCTAATCCGAAGTTGTCGCCTCGGAGGCTGCGGTCACACCATGGGGGGGAATGCCCTCCAGTACCACTAGGGCTTCGCCTACCTCCTTCACGAGGGGGGCGGCGGTAGTCCCCCCGTAGGCGTCGTCACCCTTGGGTTCGTCGATGATGGCCATGATCACGTAGCGGGGGTTATCTACGGGTAGGACTCCCACAAAACTGGTGATGCGGCCTGGGCCATACCCCCCACCGGGCAGGGCTTTTTGGGCCGTTCCGGTTTTACCGCCAATGCGATAGCCAGGGATTTGGGCCGCTTTCCCGGTGCCCGTAGCCACAACAGCCTCCAGCATGGGCATCAGGGCTTGGGTGGTACGTTCTGAGAATATCTGCTTAGGCTGAGGACGCGGCGGTTGCCATAGCGAGGTCCCGTCCTCGGCGATCAGACCACGGACAACATGGGGGGTCACCAATCGTCCGCCATTCATGGTCGCCGCCTGAAGCTGCATCATTTTAATGGGCGTCATGGAAAACCCTTGCCCAAAGGAGGTGGTAGCGGGTTCAACGCGGCTGCGGATAAATTGTTCCTCGTCCTTCATTTGGCCCATGGCCTCGTTGGGGAGGTCAATGCCAGAGGGTTGATCCATACCCAATTTCTTCAGCCATTGCAGATAATCCTGGGGTGTCAGCTTTTGCATAATGCGAATCATGCCGACATTGCTAGAGTATTTCATCACATCGGTGATGGAAATAGTGCCTCGCCCCCCGGACGTGGCGTAGTCGCTGTTGCGAATCGTCCAACGCCCAAACTGAATTTGACCACTATCGTTCACCATTTCGTCGGGCTGAAGCACACCCGCCTCTAGGGCAATGGCCACGTTGATGGGCTTGAAGGTAGACCCTGGCTCGTAGAGGTCGCTAATGGCCCAGTTACGAAACGCTGCCATATCGGCCCGGAAGTACTCGTTAGGGTTGTAGGTGGGGGCCACGGCCATGGCCAGCATAGCCCCGGTATCTACATCCATGACCATAATGGCCCCGCCCTTAGCGGATCGCTGGGCCACCATGGCCTCTAGGGCATTTTGGGCCACCCGCTGAAGACGACTGTCTAGGGTAAGATGCAAACTGGCCTGATGATTCTGTCCTTGCACCAGGGCCATAGCCGGATCGCGTTGATCCCGTTCCGGCAGCAGCAGTTGTTTTTCTTGACCAATTTCTATTCCCGCCTGGGCTGCGCCATCCAGGTTAACAAAACCCACCACGGGCGCAAAGAGCCCTTCCTGGGGATAAAACCGCTGCTGTTGGGGCACCAGTTCCACCCCGTTCAGCCTCAGTTGGCGAATGCGATCAGCGGTTTCAGCGGAAAGACCATCAACCACCCGAATGCCCGTCGGCTGGTTGCCCCACTGATCCACCAATTCAGCGGCGGGTTTTTCCAACAGTGGGCTAAGGGCTGTGGCCACTTCATCGGGAGTCTGGCTAAACAACTGGGGATGGCTGTAAAGGGTATACACAATGCGATCCATCGCCAGTAGATTGCCCTGACGATCCACGATGGGGTAGCGCAGGGGGTGGGGCTGCTGGGGCCGTACTCGCTGCTGAGCCGCCATTTGGCCGAGGCTCTCTCCCCGCATGAGTTGTAGCCACACTAGCCGTCCGGTCAGCAGGGCCACCATGGCCATCAGCAGCGCCCACACCATCACCAAGCGGCGGCGGGTATCGCTTACCGTTTGAGCCACGGGTCTTCGGGCCAACTGCCCCGTCCGTTGAAGGCCAGGGCGACGCTGATCCAGAGAACGCGACCGAGTTCGCCGAGGACGACGGGGACGGGTGGGAGAGGAAAAGGAGCTAGCCATGGGAAAACAGAGCAGCGAAGGGGCAAGGGTGCGGGGCTGAGGAAATCCATATTGCCCAACCGCCACCACGGAATCAAGCCCTCGGCCACACCCAAGGGCACAAGCATCAATACCCTAGGGGACGGTCAGCGCGAAAGCTAGCGCCTGCGGAAGAATCGGCAGGAGTTTGGGCCGGACGCTGGGGGGCGGGTTGCAGAAAAATCACCTGGTCGGGCTTGGGGGGCTGAAGGCCCGTGGCAGGATCTTCGGCCTGTTGAGCCATGTGGCGGGTCAAAATGGCGCTGGAGGTTGTGAGTTGTTGCTCACTGCGCTGAAGCTGGCTGAGGCGGCGGGTGGCTTGATCCAGTTGGCGATCCACATAGACGGAGGTGCCGTAACCCACCAGGGTCAGACTCACCAGGGAGGCCGCCAGCACCGAAGACACCAGATGAATCTGGGTCAAGGTACGCCGCAGGGGGCTAGAGGCCGGAGCCACAGGCAGGGATTTCACCGCCCCAGCCTTGAGAGGCCGCAACACCCCCACCGTAGCCGTGGGCCGTGCCGCAAACCGCCGGGGTTGAGCCTGGGTTACCGAGGTGGGCACGGGCTGGGGAACGTAGGACTTCAGCGCAGCAGACATAAACAACCCACACCACAGAAAATAACTGAGGTTAGGATACTGCATTCTTTGAAAACTGGGCTATGGTTCGCTAAAAACCCCCGCCTTAGCGGCTCTCAGTCCATCATCAAAGCCCAGCCTGATCCAAATGGGATCCGACTGGGCTGGAAATTAGGGCGTTACTGTTTTATATGAGCCGTTGCTTACCTAGGACTTCCGACCCTGTTTTTCTGCGAGATGGATCCCCCCTAGCCCCCCTTGTGAAGGGGAGAACCGGAGTCAACGTCGCCCTTCTGAAGGGAGAATCCGGAGTCAAAGTCTCAGTTAATAAGGGGAACCCGAAGTCAAAGTCCCCCTTATTAAGGGGGATTTAGGGGGATCTCCAAGGCCGCTAGGGATAGGGCTGCATCGCCTAGAGCTTGGTGCCGCACTGGGAGCAGAAGTGGCTCTCCTGGGCGTTCTCATGGCCACACTGACCACAGGTTAGGTTGGTAGCGACGGCATCCGCAGCCACCTCTGGCAAACCGATCATCTGGTGGTTGCCCTTGCCGGGAGCCACCATGGGATAGCAGTTTTCGTCGCGGCGCACATGGACATCCATCAGCACGGGGCCGTCGTGGGCCAGCATGGTAGCCACGGCTTCGCTCAGTTGGTTGCGGTCGTGGACGACGATGCCCTTGATGCCGTAGGCACGGGCCAGCAGTTCAAAGTCGGGCATCCCCACTTCCATATTAGAGGAGGAGTAGCGCTCGCCGTGGAAGGCCTGCTGCCACTGGCGCACCATCCCCTGCCAGCCGTTGTTCACAATCACGGTCTTCACGGGAATGTGGTACTGGGCCAGGGTGCCGAGTTCTTGCAGGTTCATCTGGAAGCTAGCGTCGCCGCTGATGCAGATCACCGTTTCATCAGGCAGCGCCACCTGTACACCCATGGCCGCTGGCATGCCAAAGCCCATGGTACCCAATCCGGCGCTAGACACCCACTGGCGGGGGCCGTTCTTAAGGAACTGCGCCGCCCACATCTGGTGTTGGCCCACATCGGTGGTGTAGTAGGCGTGGGGCGCTTGACGGCAAAGCTCCGTAATCACTTCCTGGGGAGACAGGATGTCGGGATAGGTGGGCACCACCAGGGGATAGTCTTGCCGCCAGCGGTTGATGCGCTCCCGCCAAGCCACGGTTTGGTTGGGGGGAGGCAGTTGGTCTTCGGCTTCCAGGCGCTCCAGCAGATCCGTCAACACCTGCTTCACATCGCCCACGATGGGCACCTGGGGCGTGCGGTTTTTGCCCACTTCGGCGGGGTCAATATCAATGTGAATCACCTGGGCGCGGGAGGCAAACTCGTCCAGCTTGCCCGTTACCCGGTCGTCAAAGCGGGCACCCACGGCGATCAGGAGGTCGCACTCGCTGACGGCAAAGTTGGCGTAGGCGGTGCCGTGCATCCCCAACATGCCCACCGATAGGGGATGATGCTCGTCGAAGGCCCCCTTGCCCATCAGGGTGGTGGTGACGGGGATTTGGAAATATTCCGCCAGCTTGGCAATTTCCGCATGGGCACCCGCCGTAATTGCCCCACCACCCACGTAGAGCAGGGGCCGCTCACTCTGGCGCAGCAGACGGATGGCAGGGTTGATCTGGCGAGGGTTGCCCTTCACGGTGGGCTTATATCCCGTGAGGTTCACCCGACCCGGCTCTACGGGAATGTAGTCAAATTCCTCCAGGCCCACATCCTTAGGAATATCGACCAGAACGGGGCCAGGGCGCCCGGTGCGGGCGATGTAGAAGGCTTCGGCCACCATTTGGGCAATCTGCTGAGGCGACCGCGCTACGTAGGAATGCTTCACGATGGGCAGGGTAATGCCGTAGATATCCGTTTCCTGGAAGGCATCGCTACCGATGGCGTGGCGCGGCACCTGACCCGTAATCACCACCAAAGGAATCGAGTCCATCTGGGCGGTGGCAATGCCCGTCACCAGGTTGGTGGCCCCAGGCCCAGAGGTGCCAAAACACACACCCACCTGCCCCGTAGCGCGGGCATAGCCATCGGCGGCGTGGGCAGCCCCTTGCTCGTGGCGCACTAGAATGTGGGAAATGTCCCCAGCGGCCTCGGCCCGGTAGAGTTCATCGTAGATGGGCAGAATCGCCCCACCGGGATAGCCAAAAATATGCTTGACCCCGTGGCGTTTTAGGCTGTCAATCAGGGCAAAGGCCCCGGAAGCACGGCGAACAAGAACTTCACTTTGGGACGCGACAGGGGTAGTCATGGCGGCGATGAGTCGGGGATGTAGGGTAGGGAATCAGTGCAGAAATTATCGAATCAAAATGTGATCTGAGTAACATTTTGTTTTGGCAGTCCTCCAATTCTAGCAGTAGTCCCTAAGCTGTTCGCCCGATTGTCAACGGATCTTTAGTTGAGAAAAGTGAATCCCTAAGCCCACCTTGAGTCTATAGTGTGTGGGGTTTAAGGACAGGCATCACTGGGTTTTGGAGTCGGTCGGCACCGTAGCTCTCCCCAGGGCAGCGATGCCTTGCTTCCCCCTTTCTGAAAAATATCCAACGGAATTTCATCCCCCGAAAAAACCTGGCCTATGCTATACCCAGGCCCGATCAAACCCCGTCGCGTTCCCTAGGGCACCCCTCGCCGCTGCCCGTCCCTGCGGGTTTGGCCCACGCACCCAACGCAGAAGGAGGCCGTTTGAGTTTGCAGCCACCCAAGATCGTCCACCTCAACCTGCTCGATACCGACTACGCCAAAATTGTGGCCGGAGAACCTATCCCCGACCACAAAAAACAGCGCCTCGCCCAGGAAAGCTACGACTTCGACAAACTCGGCCAGCACATCGCCCGCTATCGCCACGGGGGGCTAGACCAGCAAAGCCAGGATGACGTGCTTTGCACCATCGCCACCACCGCCGGACTGTTTACCCTCGCCGACGTGGAAGACATCAACGACCGCCTGCGCTACACGGGCCGCTTTTACCTCACCCCCAGCGAACGGCAACAAGTGATCAACTGGCTGCTAGACGAATTAGGCATTGACCTAACCTCAGCCACCACCTAGAAAACCCCACTACCACTAGAGCGCGGTGCGGTGTGATTGACAGCAGGAATTAGGTCGCCGCTGACTGAGCGAGTGGTTGAGCTTCGTGCTGGATAACCCCGATAGGAGGGGTGTTATCCTTCAAATGTGCTGGATAATACCCTCAATTACCATGCTTAACCCTCAAATCTGCTGGATAACACCCCAAAACCACGGTGTTATCCAGCAAAAATGATTATTAATTCCTTAAGATTCGGGTATTATCCCGTAGATCT
>NZ_JACJRS010000055.1 GCF_014697375.1 Phormidium sp. FACHB-1136 | reverse complement strand
ACGGAGGTGGGGTAGGGGGTGGTCATCTCTCGGTTCTTTTCGCCGCCTCTCTAGGATAGAAGCTCAGCCCTCAGGATTGCATCTTATTCAATCCACGTTCCTAAGTAGCCCGCCCTGGGAGAGGGGCCGGGGGTGAGGGCCGAGGGTCTGGGGCCACAGGCCAACCTCAACGACCTCATCCTCGAACGCCTCGTTGCCCTCAACGCCCAACGCGCCGAAGAAGAACGCAATCTGGCTGCGGCCAGAGTATCAAGCCCCAGAGCAAGCCCAGCCCGTCCAAGCCACCCTAGACGGCATCGGCACCGAAACCGAAACCATCGTAGAACCCGTAGAACAGCGCAAGTGGCCCACCCAGCCCAAAGCTCAACTCGCCGCCATTCGAGACTTGCTCCGCACCAGCAGCGGAGAATGGACAGTGCCTCAAATTGCCGCCCAATTCACCGGAAAAAACACTAAGAAAAAACTCGATACCATCACCGAAAACTTGGAACGCCTAGAATGGTTTGGCTTAGTAATTTGCGACGAACATAACGGCATCCTCCACTGGCACCACACGGAAACTATTGCCGCTTAATCTTTGAGGCTGGGGAGTGGGCATTGCCCGACGTTTCAGGCCACTCACTTGGTCTCTATCGGCTCATCCCAGCAGGTTAGCAACCTCTCGGATGAGCGCCGCAAAATCACTCGCCCTATGGGCTTTCCCGCCTGCCAGTGCTACCTCCGAAATGAACCCCTGTCAACCTGCGGAATGTCGGCTACCAAGATCGCTATCCTCGCGTATCTGGCCCAGGGCTGATACTGGACTTAGGGGCGTTGGGGTTTCATGAGACCCAGCATTGGCCCCAGAATGATCCCAAAGACAAAGCCGCCGGAATGGGCCCAGTAGGCCACACCAGAGGATCCGAGGTTCACCTGGTCGCTGAGGGTGGCAAGGCTGAAGATTGCCTGCTGGGCAAACCAGATACCGAGGAAAAAGATGGCGGGAATGCGGACAGTGGTGAAGACGATGATCAACGGCAGCAAAGTGAGGATTTGCGCCCTGGGAAAGCGCAGCACGTAGGCTCCCATCACTCCGGCGATGGCCCCGCTGGCTCCCACGGTGGGCACGGTGGAGGCGGGGTCGAAGGCCCATTGGGTGAGCCCAGCCATCACCCCACAGCACAGGTAAAAAATCAGAAATTTGACGTGGCCGAGCTGATCTTCAATGTTGTTGCCAAAAATCCACAGATAGAGCAAGTTACCGCCGATGTGGAAAAAGCCGCCGTGGAGAAACTGCGACGACAGCAGGGTGATCCATTCGTAAAGGGGGGCTTCAAGTTGTCCCCGCAGACTGGCGCTCAGTTGGGCGGGCACCACCCCCCAATCGACAAAAAACTGGTTTAGCCCCTGGGGGGAAAGGCTAAGCTGTACTCCAAATACCGCCAAGTTGAGGCCAATAATCCCATAGACGACGATGGGGGTGAGGTCGGTGGGGTTGTCGTCGCGGAGAGGAACCACGGCAGAGGAAAGTCACATTAGTCTGAGGTCTTCATTCTAGGCACATTGCCGTTGATCGGGGTGAGTGGGTACACCCCTAGGGGCGAGGGGGGCCAGTGGTTCTGTCTCAATTTAATTCAGGATGGTGTCGGGGGTTGGGGTGGGGGCGCTATTATCGGCTTGTGACTGCCTAGATGGAACTTTGTGTGATGACTGCCAACACCGTAGATCTCGATCTGTCGGCCCCTACTTCCGATGATGCGATGGAAAGCACCTCCTATATTCAGACCATTGAGGCCGTGCTGACGAGCCTGGATCAGGGGGATGGCCCCCTTGTGCAAAAAAATGCCGAAGGGCACCTATGGACCTTTAAATACGGCAGCGTCGATGTCTATGTTCAACTTACCGGGGAAACCGACTCGGATACCCTCACCATCTGGTCCCCAGTGCTGACCCTTCCCACCAAGGATGAGCCTGGGCTGATGAAGTCTCTGCTGGAGAAAAACTGTTACGATACCCTAGAGGCCCGTTTTGGCCTGTCGGGAAACCAGGTGATCGTGATTTCCAGCCGTATTCTGCAAGATATTTCCGCCGCCGAAATTTCCCGACTGATGACCATCGTGGCCACCATTGCCGATGACTCCGACGACGCCCTCCAGGCGGAATTTGGCTAGGGCTGATGGTTCGCGTTCACCCTCCAGCGTTAATCCTCAGCCACGGATCGGGCAATGGCGGGTAATTGAAACCCAGGGGGATATTCCCCCTCTTCCTTAATGCGTTGAATCATAGCCGGAGCCACCCCCAGCCCCAGGCGGTCGGCAATGGCGCGGACAATATCCCCCCGGTCGAGGACGCCCGCCACTGCATCGGCGGGGGTGAGCACGGTGAGACTGGACAGGGCTAAATCCTCCAGCTTGGCGATGGCTTCCACGAGGGGTGTATTCTCTCGCACGGAGGGAATGGTAAGCAGGGGTTGGGCAATGTCTTGGAGGGTGCGCTGATCCCACTGGCCGCGCTCGATGGTGCGAATGGCGTCGATGCTAACGAGCCCTCGGTAGCGCCCTTCCGACGCCGCAAAGTAGGCGGGGGGATGGTGATCCTCTAGGAGGTAGGCTTCGGCAAAGCTGCGTAGGCTGGTGTGGGCATCCACCACCCGAAAATCGCGCACCATGGCATCGGCGGCGGTGAGGGCGAGCATCGCCTCTTGGAGGCTGGTTACCTGCTGGTAGGCGGCAGCATTGCGCAGGGCAAACCAGCCAATGGCAGCAATCCACAGGCCAGAGTAGTCTTGGTTGAACAAAATTCTGCCTAGGCCCAGGGCAATGGCCAGCCAGCCCAAAATTTGCCCCGACCGCGCCGCCCAGCGAATGCCTTGAATGCGGCTATCGGTCACCTTCCACACCAGAGCCTTCAGCACTTGGCCGCCATCAAGGGGAAGTCCAGGGATAAGGTTAAACAGGGTTAACACCAAGTTGATGTAGGCAACGTTGACCAACACCAGGCGTATTGGGGCAGGCAGGGGCGAAACCTGCACCAACCCCGACAATAACAAAAATAGGCCAAAGCTCACCAATGGCCCCGCAATGGCTACCTTGAGGGCATTCCAAGGGGTTTTGGATTCGCGATCAATGGAGGCAATGCCACCAAACAAAAACAGGGTGATGGAATTGACCCCAATGCCCTGTAATTTAGCCGCAACGCTATGGCCCAGTTCGTGGAGCAGCACCGACCCAAACAGCAGCAGCGCCATGGCAAAGCCCATCACCCACGCCAACTCGCCCCACTGCATTTGCCAATCGGGATTGAGGCCATTGGCCAGGGTAATCAGCACCAGGATAATGAACCAAGAACGGTCAATAAATAGGGGAATACCCAGAATAGACCCCACGCGCCAGCCAGATTGCATCGCCAAACCCTCTGAAGAACATCCCCCGGCCTTACCCCTGAAGGATGGGCTAAGGCCGGGGGAGATGCCCCTATTCTAGACAACTGGCTGGGGGAGAACTACAGCAACCCAGCGTTTCCTAGGCCCAAAATCATTCCAGCGCCCAGAATATGGCCAAAGCTGCCAATGGCTAGCAGTTCTGGCAAACCAAAGCCCTCAAACACCATGGGCAGGTTGGCGGGTAGGGCTGGCCCCACCCCAGGCCGCTGGATGGCGTATTTGCCAATGGCCAGCACAAACAAATTGCAGGTGATCATAATCAGCGCCACCTTAAAGGACCATTCGGGGGTGGTGGGGGTGGTGAAGGCCATCAGCAGTGAGGTATTCAGCAATGTTATGTCTCCCAACTAAAGCAGTTTTGAATCATTCTGGATTATAGGAAGCCGTAGAATCGAACTGGCGGAATGTTCAATAGAGTTAACATGCAGGTCTAATATGCAGGTGAAAATTTGCGGTATCACCCAGGCGGAACAGGCTCTAGCCATCACCCACATGGGAGCCACCGACCTCGGTTTCATCTGCGTGGCCCAATCTCCCCGCTACGTGGCCCCGGCCCAGATTGCCGCCATCCTGACAACCCTGGCCGAGCATGACTGGCGGGGAGGTAGCGTGGGCGTTTTTGCCAACGCCGATCTAGACCCCCTCCTCGCGGTCGTCCAGCAAACGGGCCTCAACACAGTGCAACTCCATGGGGCCGAAACCCTAGCACAATGTCAACACCTCCGCCAAGCCCTACCCCACCACCGCCTCATTAAAGCCATCCGCGTCCGTACCACGGCGGATCTTGACCAAGCCCTGACCTACGCCCCCACTGTGGATGCCCTGCTGCTGGATGCCTACCACCCCGACCACCTCGGCGGCACGGGCCTCACCCTAGACTGGTCAGCCCTACAAACCTTTGCCCCCCCCTGTCCCTGGTTCCTAGCCGGAGGGCTGCGCCCTGACAACATTCATCAAGCCCTCGCTAACCTCCACCCCCACGGCATCGATCTCTCTAGTGGCGTAGAAACCCGCCCCGGCATTAAAGATCTCGCCCTAGTCCAACAGTTATTTCATCAACTACGGTGCTTACCCAATCCACGGTGCGGTGGCGGGGATTGAAATGGATGAGGGGATAGACCGCTATGCCTATCAACAAGGGCTGTTTGTGATGAAGCAAACCGGGAACACGGTCACTCTAGCCAATGACCTCAGGTTCCAGCCGACTGCGTGGTAGGAATCCCCTAGTTCGTAGGATGTGTTAGTGATAGCGAGACGCATCAAATTCTTGCCCAGTATGGATGACGTTTTGCTAATTTCGTCTCCCTTCAGGTATTCGACCACGTAGTTCGCGAAGGCGTGGAGACGTTGGGCAATGGCGGAGATAGGCATAGGCTGCTGAATTAGCAGCGTTTTAGGGTGTTAATGGTGGCACTGGTTTCAAAAGTATGATCCTTGATTTCTGGTTGCCTAGAGCCCTCATATAGCAAGCGCCCTACAAGGCATCCCACTTTAGCAGATCAGTGCCGCATCGGCGGAATCCTTTGCCCAGCGCATTCGGGGCTATTGGGGCGTCGAAAACAAGGTGCACCCGTTCGCGGTGTGACCTAGGGAGAAGATGCGTCGCGCATCCGCATACACCAGTTCCCGCAGATTTTCGCGGTCGCCCGTAACTTCGCGATTAATCTTGCCCGCTGCAATGCCTTCTCCAATATGGCGCAAGCTGAACGTCTCTGCAAATTTGGACTGGATACCCTCAAGACCATTTTTAGAATGAAATAGCCCTGTCTAATGACATCTAGTCTGGTATCATATAATCTCATCTGAAATTTGAATTAGCGTTTCTAGATTACTAAACTGACCAAGACTTTTAATTCGTGTCCAAGTTCAAAAATCCATCACTACGGAGTTACTGATGATACAGCCCTCTACTATTCTGGTTACTGGTGGAGCAGGTTATATTGGTTCACATACCGTTTTTCTTCTTGAGAAAGCTGGGTATAATGTTGTCATTATTGATAATCTCGTCTACGGACACCGAGACTTAGTTGAATCTACATTAAAAGCCGAGTTGATTGTTGGTGATATTAGTGATCGTCAACTCTTGGATAGTATCTTTCAAAAATATTCCATCGATGCCGTCATTCATTTCGCTGCATTTGCGTATGTAGGGGAGTCGGTCACGGAGCCTAGGAAATACTACCGAAATAATGTTGTAGGGACGCTAACTTTACTGGAAGCCATGGTTGATGCGGGGGTCAGATCCATTGTCTTTTCCTCGACTTGTGCAACCTATGGCATCCCTGAAAGTGTACCTATCACTGAAAATCAGGCTCAAAAGCCGATTAACCCCTATGGGGCAAGTAAGCTCATGGTTGAGCGTATTCTAGCTGACTTCGATCAGGCCTATGGTTTGCAATATGTTATCTTTCGGTATTTCAATGCGGCGGGTGCTCACCCTGATTCTCTGTTAGGGGAGGATCATTTACCTGAGACGCATCTGATTCCGCTTGTTCTGCAAACAGCGTTGGGTCACAGGGACTCTATCTCGGTATTTGGCACTGATTATCCTACCTCGGACGGCACCTGTATTAGAGACTATATTCATGTTATGGATTTAGCCCAAGCCCATGTGTTGGGGGTGGAATACCTTCTTCAGGGTGAGCAGAGTGACATCTTTAATCTGAGTAACGGCAATGGCTTTTCTGTCCAGGAAGTCATTCAAACGGCCCGTGAAGTCACCGGAAAACCGATTCCAGTGGAATATTGTCCGCGTCGGCCTGGAGACCCACCTGTATTGATCGGGAGCCAGGAGAAAGCCAAGCAGAATCTAGGATGGCAAGTTAATTATCCTAGTCTGTTTGACATTATCCAACACGCCTGGAACTGGCACCAAAAACGACATTAAGGACATTAAGAGATCATCTAGATCTATAGCGGTTCTCGCTCCAGTGAGGTACAGGTCTGTTTAGCTTCAGATCCCCCAGTTTATAGCGGTTCTTAGTAGAGTGAGGTACGCCTTTTCTAGGCTTGAGATCGTCCAGTACCTAGCTGCCTAAGTTTCACTCTGTATCCCCTTTATGAAGGGGGGCAGGGGGGATCGTCGCAATGTACGTCATTCGGTTGAAATCCGCTATATTGCTGTGGAAGATTCACCTTCCCCCTGAATAAGGGGCTGGGGGATCTTAGCGGTGTACTTCATTCGAGTGAAACCCGCTATCAGATTAGGCCGCTGTCTAGGGGGCACTCTCCAAGTGGCAGGCCTTTTGGAAGGCGGTTTGGCCGTCGCGAACCTCTATGTCATTGTCTAAGGCGCTGAGGGTTGTCGCGAAGGCTAAACGTCGGTGGGTTGCCCCCCATTGGTTTCGGGGTAATCGCTCGCTTTGCATGGACAGGGATTGACCGAAAGCAGCCTCAGACAACGGATGACCACTTATCCGTCACATCCGTTTTACCCATAATCGCGATCCTGAGTTCACCAGGGCATCACGGAAGCCGCACAAGCAATGCACCTATTGAATTGACTCTAAAATACACACGTACTACCATGCTGCCGATTAGTTTTGTCAACTAACCAGCTAGCCAGGTTATTACCCGTTAAGCCAAAACGAGAATTGCTGCGAGATTTCCGTGAATTGCCTAGGGGCTTGCATAGATGTGCTAGAGTGAACCTCTGGTCATGTGATGATTGATTCACTGGTTTCTACTCGGGCAGATCGTCCAGACGCTGTTGTTACAGCCAACGTTTCGGCAAAATGCCGCCCTTTCACTCTTTCGGCGTTTTGTAGTCTGGCTACAGACTTCTTTCCTTGAGTGCCTAGCCCTTGATTCTGATCACGGCTGCCCTATTGTCTGAGGTTATCTAATGTCGAAGCGTCGCAATCCCAAGAAAGAAAAAGCACTGCGCAACCAAGCCTATGCCCGTAAGTTCCGCAAAAAGCGCTCTGGGGGGCAGCGTTTCTTCAAACGGAATAACCGTGGGGCCGACGAAGAAGGCAACAGCGAGAATGCCAATAAAGAGGGGAACGATTACTCTGCGGCTATGTAGGCTTAGGCTGTTATCGCGTCAAGTCCCTCAAGAATGTGGCGAGCAGCGGCCTCTCCAGAGAGACACGCCTCTTCCATGCCTTTCCCATCACACCAATCGCCACACCCTGCCAAGGTCGGCACCGCTTCGGTGTACAGTGCTTTGGCAGGGTGACTTTTGTGGACAAAGCCGTAGCGCCAGCGATGAACCTGCATCCAGACAGGCTGATCTAACCCGTTGCCTAGGGATTCAGCCGCTTGAGCTAACATGGCTTGCCCCACAGGGAGAAGATCCGTCGCGTCAAAATAATCACTGGCAAAGGAATCCGTGCTGTGGGCCACCACCACCGGATAGGGCGATTGGGGGCGCTTACGGCTATCGAGGGCCAGCCAACGCAGCACGGGATGGCCTTCTCCCCGAACTATCCACCCTGCTGAGGGTGCGCGGTTAACCGTTAAGTCGTTGCCCGTTACCCCGATATTAGCTGGGCTGTCTGGGGAATAGCCTGCCATCACGGTAATCACTGGGTCAAAGGTCACCGCCTCAGCGGCAGTAACCAAAGACGCCAGAGCCGCATTTTGGCCCACGGATGGAGCCAGGATGGGGATAATTTGCGCCGCTGGCAGAGCCAACACTAGCGCCCGTGCCTCTAAGGGGGTCGCCGCTTCAAGGCCAGCATCCGCCGCATCATTGACCCAATCTACCCGCCATCCGTGCGCTATGGGCAAAACCTGGGTGACTCGGCTCTGGCGTTGAATGGTCAACCCTGTTGCCATCGCCTTAGCTAGGGCATTCATCCCCAGGGGAGAGATGTAGTACCGATTTCCAACGTCCCTCTGATCAGGGCGGGAAGCCCACGGTTCATTGGCCGCCAGGATCAATTCAGCGGGTGTCCAGGGTTGTAGGATGCCTTGATCGACCCAATTCCTGAGCCAGGATTCGCCCAGGTGGGTGGGTGACTGAATCAACGGACAGCCATGATCCACCACCACCGTTTCGCTGGAACCCTGGGGCCAAGCCACCCGGCGCGTGGCCATGCGTCCCCCTAGCCCTCGCGACTTGTCTAGCACCAATACTCGATGCCCCGCCTGGGACAGCCGTTGCGCGGCGGTGATGCCACTCATCCCCGCACCGACTACAATCACATCCCACATTCTGGTCGCTCCTCCTAAAACTGCACCTGCATTTCGACTTGATAGGCATCGGTCACGTGGGGTTGCCCATTCACCGAGGCCGGGGTTAATCGCAGTTGCCGCTGTCCTATGCAGATTACCAGGTTGTCTAGGGCAGGGTTACCGCTGCTGACATCCACATAGGCGGCGGAGATATGGCCATCGGCTTCTACCCGTACCCGTAGCGGTATCTGCACGGTAGTCCCCGGACTGGCCATGGCCCCCACGTCAGCCACGCCGCATGGGCCTAACCAAGGATCTACGGCAATGGCCGCTGTGTTCAACAACTGGGGCGGGGTATCTGGCCAATCACGACCGTAGGCGGTAGGACTAACGCCCAAGGGCCAAAGTTGACCTCCGGTAGGACGAGGACTAGGTGTAACAGTGGACGGTGGTGTAACGGTCGGGGGTGGCGTCACGGTTGGTGATGGCGTCACGGCTGGCGATGGCGTCACGGCTGGCGATGGCGTCACGGTCGGGGAGATGGGGACAGGTGTCGGGGTAGGGATAGGGGCAGGGATAGGGGCAGGGATAGGGGCAGGGATAGGGATAGGGGCAGGGGCAGGGGGCGGTGTCGTTGGGGAGGCTGAGGATGGGGATTGAGACGCCTGGGGTGACGGGAGATCAGGCAGGGGCCGATCCGGCGGTGCGGATGGGGGGCTCTCCAGGGCAGGTGGGGGCTCCTCATAGACTGGGGTAGCGTCTTCTTGGATAGCCCCTGGGGCGGGGGAGGCTGAAGGGGATGACAGGGCTAGGATCTGGATGGGAATAGCCTGGGGACGATTGGGATCCGAGGCGGGGGCAACCTTGGCCCAGGGGGATAGGCCCAGCAGCAAGACACCATGGGCCAGAACAGACAACCCTGCGGCTAGGGGCCAAAGGGGTTTGGGGTCACGATAGACCTCCAATCGAGTGAGAAAGGGCGAGGCTGTCATGGGATACTAGCCTAAGCGAGGGAAGGAAACGCTATAGTTGTCCCGTAGCTTCCCCGATTGGCATAGTGGCGTACTTTTAGGTGTCATGGCTGAATCTACCTTCGATGCGTCTTTGCGGGCCAAGGCTCCATCGCCACCTAGCCCAGCGGCAAACTGGGCTGCGACTGAGGATTGGCCCACGCCGCACATTCGGATAGCCAAGCTAGGGGATTTAGAACAACTGACGGAGGTGCTAGCGAGTAGTTTCTATGATCGCACTGGCTGGTTGGCTTGGCTCTACCCCCTGGCTAAACTAGGCATTCAGGAAGACTTGAAGCAACGCCTGAAGCTAAATCGCCCCCACTATGCCTGCCTGGCCATCGTGACGGTGGATGCGGCAGATCTCCCCGGAGAAAAGGCTGACCCAGAGGTTGATCGAGGACAGATTGTGGGCACGGTGGAGGTGGCCCAAAGGCAGTCTTGGCCTTGGCAGGGCACCCATGCGAGGTATGCCTACATTTCTAATTTAGCGGTGGCTCCGGGCAGTCGGCGGCGGGGCTTGGCGACCCAACTGCTGACGGCTTGCGAAACCCTAGCGCTGACCTGGCAACTTGACCACCTCTACCTCCATGTGATGGAAGATAATCCAGGGGCACGGCGGCTCTATCGGCGGGCGGGGTTTGAGGTCTTTCAAACGGAGGAAACCCTGGCCGTGTGGTTAGGGCTTCAGCCCCGTCGTCTGCTACTCCAGAAAACCCTTTTGTCAACGCCTAGGGATGGCATGGCCTAGCCCATTCTCCGATGGCGCTGGCGGCAAACAAACCGGAGCCAGGGGGGTATAGATGGCAGAGCCGGATGATGGCCAATAATCGTCAGGACGTTTTGTTCAAGGTTTTTGTTAAAAAAGTTTATCGAAATTTATGAAATGTTTATATTTTGGCCCTAGGAATTGATGCATCCTTTATCAGAACCTGACGCTTTCCGCCAAAAGTTGGGTATAGCTGCTTTAAAATATGACCTCAATGACCTGTGCTTTTCCATGGCCACGCGACATCAAGCCACACTAATGGAGGGGCAGAGCGTGTCATCTGCTGAAAATGATGACATTCTGACCAAGATTCGCAGCCCGGATCTATGGATTGTCAACAGTCGTCGCCGCAACGGGTTAATCATCCACAAGGAGTTTTATACCGAGTTTGCTGGCCCTGGTGCTGCGGTGGGGGGTGGCCTAGATGACGATTGCCGAGGGATCATCCCCTTGGGCAGTCTCTCGTTGTTGCCCTCCACCTCCCCAGAGGAGCAGCAAAAGGCGCTGAAAATTCGCCTGCAATGGGTACGCCTCACCCAAAACTTCACAGACAAACCTGCGGCCATCGACCGGGCGCGCATGATTCTAGAGCAATTTAAGAGTTACTTTGACCCTAGCATCGTGGATCAGGTGCCGGACGAAGCCTTTGCGCTGCTGGTGGGGGTGCTGCCCTACACCGTGCGTCGGGCCAGGGATTTAGTCTAGGTTGCTCCTCACACCTGGGCGATGTGCCGCAGGGTGCGCTGATTTTCGGCGGGGCTACCGATGGTGATGCGAAGGCCACCGCCCGCATGGCGAATCAACGTACCCTGGGCCTTGAGCTGGTGAAACCAATCGGCAAGTTCCTCCCCCATCGACCGTTGCGGCAGGCTGGGGCGGGCATAGATAAAGTTGGCGGTACTGGGCCAAGGCTGAAGCAACGTTTGGGTGGATAGGGCGGTGGATAGCCAGTCTCGTTGAGCCTGGATCTCGGGAATGATGCTCAGCAACTCCTGGCGATGGGCCAGGGCCAAGGCGGCAGCGGTTTGGGTGATACTGGGCAAATTGTAGGGTAGACGCACCTTTTCCAGTGCCTCGGTGAGGGCAGGATGGGCCACGGCATAGCCCACCCGAAACGCCGCTAAGCGGAACGCCTTAGAAAACGTCCGCAGCACGACCCAGTTAGGACGTTGCAGCACATCAGAAACGGTGGTGTGTTGGCTAAATTCAAAATAGGCTTCATCCACCACCACCAGAATGTCCTGCGGCAGTTGTCGCAGCCAAGCCAGTTCCGCCTTGGTGAGGGCGTTGCCCGTGGGTGAGTTGGGGTGCACCATAAACACCAGCCGAATCGGTGGCCCTGCGGGTTGGTCGATGGCCTGCTGGGCAGCCTCCAAATCCACAGCAAAGCTCTCCTCATCGCGCCCCACCGTCACCACCGGAATGCCCAGGGTGCGGGCCAAAATGGCGTACATCGAAAAGGTGGGATTGGCCACCAGCACCGCCCCCTCACCGCCGACACAGGTGGCAATTAGTAGGGAACGGATCAGTTCATCGGATCCATTGCCCACTGAGAGGTGCTGGGCGGCAATGCCGGGAGCGGCTTCGGCCACGTAGGCGGCAATGCTGGCCTTGAGGTCGGCGTGGCCCCCGTCGGGGTAGCGGTTGGCGGCGATGGTGTGCTGCACCGCCCAGGCCAGTTTTTCCTTCAGGGGGGTGGGCAGATCGTAAGGGCATTCGTTGGTGTCGAGGGGATCCAGCGTCACCGCCGCCACCTCGTCGGGGGTGCCAGGATGGGGCTGATAGGCCGCGAGATTCACCACATCCGACCGCAAAAACGCCAGCGCCATACCCCAAAACCCTCGTTTACGGTTGCCAAGACTGTTGCCAAGTTCCCATTATTGCAGGCTTCCCATAAATTCGCTGCTCCCCACTCCCCACTCCTAACGCCTTTGCCTACCCTACCCTCACCCCATCCCCCACCCGTAGCCGCTTTCCCCCCTGCTGGCGAATGACGGTATTCACCCCAAGGCGATAGAAGTGGTTAAACCGATTCACGGCCACCCAGGGGGGCAGAGTCGCCCGTCGTTGTTCGGTAAACATGCGCTGAAAATCTGGTGTGGTTTCTCCGGTGAGGGCGTCGCGGGTGGGCACGGGGCAGCGCTGGCAGGGGTTGATCCCCTCTAGCACCACCTCGCCCAGGGTGAAGGGCACTGGGTCGCCGCTGGCACTGAAGAGGCGATCTTCCCAAAATGGCGGCACCCCACCCATTTCGAGATTGCTGCGAAATCGACGCCGCACCTCCTCCAGGGTCAAGCCGGGATACCAACTCGCGACGGTTTCTAGGGTGGCGGTGCTGATCACCGTGGGGCCAGCGGCGGCGGTGTCGTCGGGGAAACCCAGGTCAGCGTTGGTTTTCACGGTGACGGGCTGCTGAAGCGCCTGTCCGAGCCAAGCGGCTAGGGCTTCTAGATCGCCTGGTAGCTGAAAGGAGGCCGCGTCAAGGGGATCGGCGGCACAGGTGACGGTGGTCAGATCTTCGCTGTAGCTGGCCCGCAGACGATGGATAGCCGCCGTTCGCTTGGCATGGATAAATCGACCTTGGGTATCAAACAGGGCGTAGGTGCGATCCCCTTGCAGGGCACCGCTGGCTAAGACCGCCGCCTCCGGCACCGCTACGCCATCCAGGGACTTGATGGGGAAAAGATTGATGTGGGCGAGATAGGGAGTCATGGGAGAACAGCGGGTACGACAGGTTCAGGGCGAACGGAAGCTCCAGGGAAAATGGGGCATCATGCCGGGGAACCATGAAAATTGTAAAAAAGGGGTTGCCTTTTTAGCGATTTTCTGCTCCAATATGTCATTGAAATGGCTATATCGATGAAGTTTTAACCATTGACTAGCTGCAATGTTCTGATTTCTTTGTCCAACGGGTAGCTGAGGCTATCTGACGGCTAGGGGCGGGGCCGCAGGGTTAGTGATTGAAGCTTTTGGTTGTAGTCGTAATCTCCTTGTAATCTCCTGTACCTGTGGACGGGCCTCGGCTCGTCCCTTTTTTTGGGGTCTTTTTGGGGGGCTATCCCATCGATGGGGATCGATGTTCAGGCTTTGGGGGATGTCGCAGATCACCTCCGATGACAACGCGTTGGCTAGAGGACAGTCTAGCAATACGCTAGCCTTAGCCCTAGGGTCTACCTTCGTTGAGGCGGTGTGATGCAAAGTTGGTTCAGTCTATTACCCGATACGCCTATCATTGGTTTCACCATTTTGCTGTTGGTGACCCTGACGGTGCCCCCCTTGTTTGAGCGGTTGCGGTTACCCGGTTTGGTGGGTTTGCTGGCGGCGGGGGTGCTGTTGGGGCCAAGTGTGGCGGGGTTGTTGAGCCCCGATGGTGAGGTGGAAAAACTCCTCTCGGACATCGGCAAAATTTATCTGATGTTTGTGGCCGGGATGGAAATTGACCTGCGGGATTTCAAAAGTACCCGCAACCGTTCCCTAGGCTTTGGCTTTACTACCTTTGCCGTTCCACTCACGGCGGGAATTCTACTGAGCTTGGCCTTTGGCTTTGGCTGGGTGAAGGCAATTTTGGTGGGGTCGCTGCTGGCCTCCCACACCCTGCTGGCCTATCCCATCATCATGCGGCTGGGCATTGCCAAGGAGGTTTCAGTGGGGGCCACGGTGGGGGCCACCATTTTTACCGACATTGGGGCGCTGATGGTGCTGGCCATGTGTGTGGCGGCTCAGGCCGGGGATTTCTCGGCCCAAACCGTGGTCAACCAAGTGTTTATGCTGGCGGTCTTTGCCCTAGTGGTGTTGGTGGGGCTAGATCGAGCTGGCAAGCGCTACTTTCAGCGCAACGGCGACAAGGAAGGCAATCAATTTTTATTTGTGCTGGCGGCGGTGTTTCTGGCGGCGGTGGGGTCGGAGATTGTCAATGTCGATAAAATTGTCGGGGCTTTTTTGGCGGGGTTGGCCGTCAACGATGTGGTGGGCAATGGCCCCGTGAAGGAGAAGGTGGAGTTTGTGGGGGGGGTGCTATTTATCCCCTTCTTCTTTGTGTGCATGGGGCTGCTCATCGACCTCGACCTATTTATGGAGTCGATAACTACCAATTTAGCGTTCACCGTGGGGCTGACCGTCGCCCTAATTACCAGCAAGTTTTTAGCAGCCCTGGCCGTGAAACCCTTTTACCGCTACCGCTGGCAGCAAACCTTGACCATGTGGTCGCTGTCGATGCCCCAGGTGGCGGCGACCCTGGCGGCAGCACTGGTAGGTCTGGAACAGGGGATTCTCACAGCCCTGGAGTTCAATGCCGTGATTGTGATGATGCTGGTTACATCGGTGATTGGCCCCCTACTTACGGCTCGCTTTGCCGGGAAATTGGTGGTGGCCCCCGTCTTTAAAGCCGAGGCATCGACCCTAGATTCCCTAGAGTCCAACGATACCCCGACCTCTCCGGCGGGATCCGAGGGCGCTGGATTCACCCCGACCCTGGCCCCCGCCAATCCCTTTACTGTAGTGGTGCCGATCTATAACCCGATCACCCAGCGGTATTTAATTGAAATGGCGGCCCTGCTGGCCAGCCATGAGGGGGGCCATGTCATCCCAGTGACCATTACCCGTGCCCAGGTGCATATGGACGAGCCAGACTTGGTATCTGCCATTGGCCAGGGGCGCAAAATGCTGCAAAAGGCAGAGCGCCTCAGCCAGGAGTTCAATGCCCCGGCTTTCCCTATCCTGCGCATTGATGATGATGTTTCCGAGGGCATCACCCGTGCTGCCCGTGAACAAAATGCCAACCTCATCCTGATGGGCTGGAGTCGGCGGGGCTTTCGTGCCCGCCTGTTTGGCACCTTGATTGACGATGTGTTTTGGTCGTCTCACTGTCCGGTGGCGGTGGCTCGTCTCTTGGCGGAACCCATTGATATTCACCGCATTCTGGTGCCGATGAAGGCGATTACCCCCCAAGCTGTGCGTACCGCCCGCTTCGCCCAACTGTTTGCCGATACCCACACCGCCTCGGTTACCCTGCTCCATGTCCACGATCCCTACACCCCCGCCGCTGCCATTGACGCCTTCAAATCCGAGCTGACCAAGGTGATGACCGATGGCCCCCCCATTCCCTGGGAAATTCAAACCCTGGCCGGAAAAGATCCCGCCGACATCCTCCTCCACGCCGCCCAGGACTACGACCTCGTGGTGCTGCGTTCTATGCGTCGCCGTACCGTAGGCGGGCTGGCCGTGAGCGATGTCACCCACCGCGTCATCGATGAAGCGGATTGCTCCCTGATTCTGTTTGGCGAACCCCATAGCTAAGCCTTGGGCTACTCGGTGACCTAGCCCTTGCAAACTGGGAAACATCCCCTTGGCAAACCCATGGGGAACC
Organism: Phormidium sp. FACHB-1136; assembly: GCF_014697375.1. Lineage (GTDB taxonomy): Bacteria > Cyanobacteriota > Cyanobacteriia > Phormidesmidales > Phormidesmidaceae > Nodosilinea. The sequence continues at coordinate 19,428 of NZ_JACJRS010000055.1, read as the reverse complement.
TCAGTTTGGGGGACATTCAGCGGCCTAGATCATGGAGTTGGTGAATGGCCTCGGCGCATTGGGCGGTGACGGCTTCTAGGGCGTCGCGCTTGGTGGTGGCGGGGGGGGCAATGGGCTCCCCAATGCGAATGGTGAGGGGAACTGGACGCGGCAGGGCCGATTGGTTTGGAGTAATGCAGTGGTTGCCCCAAAGGCTGACGGGCAAGAGATCCGCCCCGGCCTTGGCGGCAATCATGGCGGCTCCAATTTTGGGGTTAGGGATGCGACCATCGGCGGTGCGGGTGCCCTCTAGGAAAATCCCCACGGCCCAGCCCAGATCCAGTTGATTCAGGGCTTCGCGAATGGCACTGCGGTCGGCACTGCCCCGCTTGACGGGATAGGCTCCGTAGAGGGTAATCGCCTGCTTGAGGACGGGCACCTTGAACAGCTCTTCCTTGGCCATGTAGGACACCGGGCGGCGCACGGCGGCGGAGAGGAAGGGGGGATCGAAGTCGCTGGCGTGGTTAGCCACCACCAAGAGTTTCCCGGTTTTGGGCACATTCTCGACCCCATAGACCCGCCCCCGAAAGTAGGTGTGGAACAGCGGACTTACCACCGACCACTTGAACAGATGGTAGAGCAGTAGATTAACGGCAGGTTCGCGGTCGCGGGTTAGGGAATCTGCCTGGGAGACGAGTTGGGGGGGCTGGGGGGGGCCAGGGGTCATCTGGGGGATCTCCGATGATAGGGGGCCGATGGCAGGGGGCCGATGGGAAGGCGAGGGCTAGCCCTGGGACTCTAGCTGGGCTAGGGTACCCACATTGACTAGGGCCAATTCCTTGCAGGTGCGTTTAATCAGGCCCGTGAGCACATTTCCTGGCCCCACTTCTACCACGGTATCAATCCCCAGGCTGGGCAGGGCAAGGCTGATTTCTCGCCAGCGCACCGATCCGGTCATTTGCTGCACCAGGCGCTGTTTGAGCACGGATCCTTCGGTGGCGGGGGTGGGATCTACGTTAGACAGTACGGGTACTTGGGATTCCTGGAAATCAACGGGTGCCAACACCGCCGCAAAGGTTTCCGCCGCCGAGGCCATCAGAGGCGAGTGAAAGGCTCCGCTGACGTTGAGTTTGACCGCCCGCTTCGCCTTAACGCTACCCATCACCGCCTCCACCGCCGCCGGAGTACCGGAGATCACCACCTGGCCAGGGTTGTTATCGTTGGCCAGCACCGCCCCAGGGTTGGCCGCTAATTGAGCCTGGAGATCGTCTCGATCAAACCCCAACAGCGCCGCCATCATGCCATCACTAGCCGCCGCCATCAGCTCCGACCGCTGCTTCACAAGGGAAAGCCCGGTGGCAAAATCAAACACCCCAGCCGCATAGAGGGCGACATATTCCCCCAGGCTGTGTCCCGCCACGACATCCGGGGTTTGGCCCCGTTCTTTCAGTAAGTCCACCAGCAGGCTTTCCAGCACGTACAGGCAGGGTTGGGTATAACGGGTGTTGGATACCTTATCCTCGGCATCCTGAATCACCTCCGGCACCGACCACCCCAGCACCGCTTCCGCCGCCGCAAATCGGGCCTGGGTCTGGGGTAAATCGGCTAAATCCATCCCCATCCCCACGGATTGAGACCCCTGCCCCGGAAAAACCCACGCTGCTTTGGCCATGGCGGCACTCCCCCTTGCAATACTTCAATGTTCTGAGCGACATCAACACCCTGCGCCACCTGGGTATACCAGCGGGCACAGAACCGTCGGTCGGTGCTGGATATCATCCCTCAATTAGGCTAATGTCTCACAAAATCGTTCACCCAGAACAGTCTGTTCCCGCGTTGGCCCGGTTCAGCATTGTTGTGACCCAGATTTGATCTGCCGTGGAGAGATCCGGGGCTGGCACCGGAGTTTAGTAATTCAGCCACGGATAACCGTTGCTACTCCTGTCGCCACATCTTCCGATGGCATAGGAGATAATCGCGTTTGGGTAGATAGCACCACCGCATCGGGAATGCCGACCAGTACATCTGGGCTAGATGCTGGTTCGCCGCCGTCTAAATAGGTGCGGGTTTCCACTGCCACATAGTATTTGGGTAGCAAAGTATTTAGGTAGCAAACTAGGAGCAAGGACATCGGCCAGAGCCACAATCCAACGGCTATGGAACTCTGGCCAAAGGGTCGCCTGTTCTAGGTAGGGATCCATGCCTGGGAAAGGGGACGCCATCGCTCAGCCTGCTGTAAAAACCACCCCAATTTTAGCGAGCCTCGAAGGGCCGTCCGCCGGACGGGGTAAGTCAACACGCTATAGCAGCGATTGCTCGGTGGCGGGGTCGAAGAGATGTACCTTTTCCGGGGCGATGCCCAGCCACACTTCGTCCCCCATACGGACGGGTTGGTCGGGGGGGACTTTGGCCTGTAGGGTGAGGTGGTCGTTCTGCACCGTTAGGTAGGTTTCGCTGCCCAGGGCTTCTAGGTGGGTGACCTGGCCACGGATATTTTTGGGGGCGGGTAGGGCCAAGCTCAGGTGTTCGGGCCGAATACCAAGGAGGAGGGATTGACCATCGTAGGCCCATAGGCGATCTTCCCAATCCCCCAGCAGGGAAAGGCGGAATTCGGGGTGAATCAGCAGATAGGGAGCCTGCACCTGAACGGGGATGAAGTTCATCGGTGGTGAGCCAATGAATTCCGCCACAAAGCGGTTGGCGGGACGATTGTACAACTCCAGGGGCGGGGCCACCTGCTGAATTTGGCCCTGGTACATTACGGCAATCCGATGGCCCATGGTCATGGCCTCCACCTGGTCGTGGGTGACGTAGATGGTGGTGATGCCCAGTTGCCGTTGCAGGTTGACAATCTGGGCGCGGGTTTCCATCCGCAGTTTGGCATCCAGATTCGAGAGGGGTTCATCCATCAAAAACACCTGGGGGTTGCGGGCCATGGCCCGACCCAACGCCACCCGCTGTTTTTGCCCACCGGAAAGCTGGCGCGGATAGCGGCTTAGTAGCGTGTCCATTTGCAGCATTCTGGCCACCGCTCGCACCCGTTCGTCAATCAGGCGCTCGGCGTCGGAGACGTAGCGCAGGTTGGGGGGCAATCGTCGGGTAACAGAAACCAAGGGCTTTTCCCACCAGCGGCTCTCGGTCAGCAGGCGTTCCAGTTCTTGATTGGCCAGAGAGTCACTCACGGGCAGGGGCTTTTGTCCGGGTTCCAGATCCGGCAGGGATTTTTCCAGATCTGCCCCCATGCGGCGCAGGCCAAAGGCGAGGTTGTCGTACACCGACAGGTGCGGATAGAGGGCGTAGCTCTGGAACACCATAGCGGTATCCCGCTGCTTGGGGGGCAGGTTGTTCACCTTGCGGTCACCCACCCAAATATTGCCAGCGGTGAGGGTTTCCAGGCCGGAGATCAGCCGCAGCAGCGTACTTTTACCGCAGCCCGATGGCCCCACCAACACCATAAATTCGCCATCCTCCACTGTCAGGTTGATGCGCTTCAGCACCGCCGACTCAGCTTCGGCCTCGGCCCCCTCCGAACCACGGGACGACCGAGACTTCGGAAAGGTTTTATAGACGTTTTCAATTGCGACGTAGGCCACGGCAAAGGTGTGGATGGGGAATGGGCAACGAATCGCGAACCTTGGCCCTCACCCTAAATCCCTCTCCCATTTTGGGCTACTGCGTACACATAAGTCCTGTTTGACTCATCTCCCCACGTTTCGGCCCCCTAAATCCCCCAATTCTGGGGGACTTTGAGGTTCGATCCCCCCCGAAATCGGGGGGCTAGGGGGGCCAAAACCGACAAAAGGGGACGGTTCGCGAGATGTGTGTACTTAGTAGCCCATTTTGGAAGAGGGACTTTGAAAGGTTGTCCGGCTCCCCTCTCCCCCCTGGGAGAGGGGCTGGGGGTGAGGGCCAACCCAGGGCAACGGGCCAGAGCACCCTCTATTTATAAGCCGCGATGCACTGGCTGACCAGGGCTTGCACCTTGTCTACGTTCTGCCAGCCGAGGATTTCGGTGACTTTCTTTTCTAGGTTTTTGTAGGTGCGGAAGAATTCGGCGATTTCGTCCAAACGGTGGGGGGCGACATCATCCAAGGATCGCACATTGGCGTAGCGGGGATCGGCCACGGGCACACAGAGAATTTTCTCGTCGCGGTCGCCGCCGTCGATCATTTCCAACATGCCAATGGGGCGGGCCGCAATCACACAGCCGGGGAAAGTGGGCTGATCCATCATCACCATGCCATCAAGGGGGTCGCCATCGTCGGCGAGGGTGTTGGGCACAAAGCCGTAGTCGAGGGGGTAATGCACCGAGGAAAACAGCACCCGATCCAGGGCGAAGGCGTTCATGTCCTTGTCAAATTCATACTTATTCTTGCTGCCCGCCGGAATTTCGATCAGGACGTTGATCACCCCAGGCTCAGGCTGGGCCGGAATACGAGAAAGATCCACCATACGGCTACATCCAGGAAAAACATTCGACACTGTATTTTACGGGCTGACGGGAGCCTTTCAACAGAATCGACGGATCGCAATGGAGACCATCGTGGCCTTGGCGAGGGATCGGTTTTACCGCCGTTGTTCGTGGCTGTCGTCATCGAGATGATCCAGATCGATGGCGGTATCGAGGGTGGTGTAGTGGAAATCTTCCAGAGCTTGCCGCTGGCGACGGCGAGAGACCCGGCGGTATTTCTTGGCTTGAAGCAGGGGCTCCTGGTGAACTTCGCCCCCTTCACCCACCTTGTGCTTCATGGCGCTCTGGCCGGAACGGCGGGACGGTTGGCTGTTCTGTAGGGCTTCGGCCTCGGTCACCATGGTGGTGTAGAGGTCGTAGCGATCCCAATCGATCCCCACGGCACAGCCCGGTTCATCGCGGTGGAGGCAGTCTTTAAACTGGCAGCTATCCTGGGCTAGCCGCCGCCGAATTTCTGGAAAACAGCGGCCTAGGTCGGCGGGGGTGAGGGTGAGGTCGGGTTGGTTAAAGCCGGGGGTGTCGGCCAGCAGCCCCCCCTGGGGTAGGGCAAACAGTTCCACATGGCGGGTGGTATGGCGGCCCCGGCCCAATTTGCCAGAAACGGCGCTGGTGCGAAGTTCAGCCTCCGGCACAAGGCAGTTGATCAGGCTGGATTTGCCCACCCCAGAGGGGCCAGAGATCACGGTTATGCGGTGCTGAAGGCGAGATTGCAGATCAGCCCAGGAGCCCTCCTGGCGCAGACTGATCAGCAGGGGATCGTAGCCCCACTGGCGCAGGCGATGTTGCCAAATACGCCGGGTTTGATCGGTGACGAGATCCTGCTTGTTCAGGCACAGCAGCACCTCCAGTCCGGTGGATTCGGCCTTCACCAAAAAACGACTGAGCTGGTGCGGATCGAGATCCGGTTCGGCCATAGCAAACACCAGCAGCATCTGATCGGCATTGGCCATGGGGGGCCGATCTAACACCGTCTGCCGAGGATCTACGGCGGCAATGGCTCCCCGCTGTCCTTCCCAGTCCGGGTCTGCCACCTGCACCCGATCCCCCACCATCACCCGCTGGCCCGTTTTCTTCAGTCTTGCCCGCCGGATACAGAGCAGCGCGGCACAGGGGCGTGGCTCGCCCTCTGGCCGATCTAAGCTGACCCAGTAGTAGTTGGCCTGCACGGCGGTAACCACGCCCCATAGGGTAAGGTCGGGCTCAGGTTGGGGGCAGGGGGGATCATCCATGGCTAGGGGGCCATTCATTCCGGTCGCAGCCAGGGTCGCCGCACTTGGAGCACACAGTAGTCGCCCTGGGTATTCAGCGTTTCAATCCCGTAGCCCTCCATGCGCAGACTATCGGGTACCTGCTCCACGGGTTCCCCTAGATCTAGCCACACCTCTAACAAGGCTCCTGGCTCCATTTTTTCAAGCTGAAGCTTAGTGCGCACAAAATTGATTGGGCAGGGGGTACCTCGCAGGTCGAGGGAGTGATCCGGAGGTGGGGATGGGGCCATGGGCGACCCGTCAATGCTGCTCATCCGCGAAATAATCCCCCTAAAAAGCCTTCAATGCCGCCCCGGTTCACCTTGTCGCCGCGAATTTCCGCTAGCTTCTCAATCAACTCCCGCTCCTCCGTTTTGAGCCGAGTCGGGATGTCTACCTGTACGGTGATTAGATGGTTGCCTCGGCTGACGGGATTACCCAGCTTGGGCACACCGCGATCCTCCAGGGTCAGCACGGTGCCCGGTTGGGTGCCCGCCGGGATGTCCAATTCTACGGGGCCATCCACGGTCTCTACCTGAAGCTTGCAACCCAGAATGGCTTGCAAGTAGCTCACGCGCAGGTCGGAGAGGATGTTGATGCCATCGCGCTTAAAGGCGGCATCTTCGCTCACAAAGAGATAGACGTATAGATCCCCAGCGGGACCACCTCGCAGTCCGGCGTCGCCCTCCCCAGAGACCCGCAGTCGAGTGCCGTTATCCACCCCCGCTGGCACAGTAATTTTCAGCTTCTTGGTTTCCTGGGTTTGGCCACTGCCACCACAAACTTCACAGCGGTCTTCAATCACCTCGCCCGTGCCGCCACAGGTGGGACAGGCCGAGACTTGGGTGAAGCTACCAAAGGGGGTGCGGGTGGCCCGCCGAACTTGCCCGGTGCCGCTACAGGTGCCGCAGGTGGTGGGACGGGTGCCCGGTTTGGCCCCACTACCGCTACAGGTGCCGCAGGTTTCTAGATGGCTAATTTTAATTTCCTTTTCGCCGCCAAATACCGCTTCCTTGAAGTCCAGCTTCAGGTCAAGGCGGAGGTCATCCCCTCGGCTGGGGCTGCGACGACGTGGCCCCTGGCCCATACCGCCGCCCGAAAATCCACTAAAAAAGCTTTCAAAAATGTCGGCAAAGCCGCCCATGTCGCCCATGTCTTGGTAGCCGCCCCCCGCCGCGTTGCCCACTCCAGCCTCGCCAAAACGGTCGTAACGCGCCCGCATTTCTGGCTCAGACAAGACTTCGTAGGCCCGGTTGATCTCCTTAAAGGTGTCTTCAGCACCGGGATCTTTGTTGACATCTGGGTGATACTTACGAGCTAAACGGCGATAGGCCCGCTTAATCTCGTCTTGATCGGCACTGCGCGAAACACCAAGCAGGTCATAGTAATCACGGGCCATAGGGGGCTACCTAGACAACTCCAGCAACATCATTCAAGATTGAACCATCTTAAGCAGCTTTGACCGCTTTGCCTAGGTGGGATACCCGCCCTAGGCCATTCCTATGTTGCCGTTTGAGCATGGATAAAACTGCTTAGACCGAGCCTGCCGAAGCCCTATCGAGCATGGCTGAGTCGAGGGGCTAGTCAATGGCTTCGTAGTCAGCGGTAACGGTGGCATCGAGGTCGTCATCGTAGTCTGAGGCTGGGGCGTCGGGTTCATACGCATCGCCCGCAACATCCTCGCCTCCTCCACCGTCCCCAGTGGGCTCATAGCTAGCGAAGCCCCCGTCTCCGGGGTTGGTGCCGCTATCGCTGTAGAGGCTAGCCCCAACGGCAAAGAGCGCAGACTGAAGTTCGTCCAGACAGGTTTGCAGGGCCGCAGGCTGAATGGTGGGATCGTTGACGGCCTGACGCAGGTGGGCCGCCTTGGCCTCTAGGTTGGCCTTGGCAGCCTCGTCCATCGCGGCTCCGTGCTCCCGCAGGGTGGAATCGTAGCTATAGAATAGGGTATCGGCCTGGTTCGTGAGCTCGACCACCTGGCGGCGGCGAATATCTTCATCGGCGAAGACTTCAGCATCCTGGCGCATCTGCTCCACTTCGCTGGCACTGAGCCCCCCGGTATTGGTAATCCGAATGCTCTGGGCGCGTCCGGTGCCCTTATCGAGGGCCGATACCTGCAAAATGCCGTCGGCATCGATCTCAAAGGAAACCTCAATTTGGGGCACCCCACGGGGAGCAGGGGGAATACCCGTAAGCTGGAATTTGCCGAGGCTCTTGTTGTCCTTGGCCATGGCCCGCTCCCCTTGGAGAACGTGAATTTCCACGGAGGTCTGGCCGTCGGTGGCAGTGGAGAAGGTTTGGGATTTGCTGGTGGGAATGGTGGTGTTGCGTTCAATCACCTTGGTGAACACTTCCCCTAGGGTCTCAATCCCCAGAGATAATGGGGTCACGTCTAGCAGCAGGAGATCTTTGACCTCTCCCCCCAGCACCCCCGCCTGGATCGACGCGCCTAGGGCCACGGCTTCGTCGGGGTTGACGGAGCGGTCGGGAGTCTGGCCATTGAAAAATTTACTAATCGCCTGCTGCACCGCTGGAATACGAGTGGATCCACCCACGAGCAAAATTCGATCAATGGCCTCTGGGGCCAGGGCGGCATCCTTTAGAGCCTGTTTCACGGGTTCCAGGGTCGCCGCGATCATGGTAGCGGCCAACTGCTCAAAGTGAGATCGGGTCAAGCCCATTTCTAAATGCTTCGGCCCAGTTTCGTCCGCTGTGATGAAGGGCAGGTTGATGGAGGTCGAGGCCATGTTTGACAACTCGATTTTGGCCTTCTCGGCGGCTTCGCGGATGCGTTGCAGGGCCATGCGGTCGGTGGAAAGGTCGATCCCCTCCTGATCCCGGAAAGATGCTAGCAGCCAATCCACGATGCAGTTGTCAAAGTCATCGCCGCCTAGGTGGTTGTTGCCCGCCGTGGCCTTCACCTCAAACACCCCATCCCCCAACTGAAGGATAGAAACATCGAAGGTGCCGCCCCCTAGGTCAAAGACCAGCACAGTTTGATCTTGATCCTGTTTATCGAGACCGTAGGAGAGGGCGGCGGCGGTGGGCTCGTTGATGATGCGCAATACCTCTAGGCCCGCAATGGTGCCCGCATCCTTGGTGGCCTGCCGCTGGGCGTCGGTGAAGTAGGCTGGAACCGTAATCACGGCTTGGGTCACCTCGGTGCCGAGGTAGGCTTCGGCATCCTGCTTCAGCTTTTGCAGGATCATGGCCGAGACTTCCTGGGGGGTGTAGACATTACCCCGAATTTGGACATCGACGGTTTGATCCCGCCCATTCACACAGACGTAGGGAACTCGGCTCCGTTCGGATTCGGTATCCTCCCAGCGTCGTCCGATGAAGCGCTTGATGCTGTAGACCGTATTTTCGGCATTGGTGACCGCCTGTCGCTTGGCCAACTGCCCCACCAGGCGTTCGTTGCCTTTGCCAAAGCCCACAATGCTGGGCACCGTGCGCCCTCCCTCGGTGCTGGTGATGACGACAGGTTTGCCGCCCTCAAGCACAGCAACACAGCTATTCGTGGTTCCTAAATCGATGCCGATTACTTTTCCCATAGCCCGTGGTGTTGAACAAAGTGACTGTGTAGCCCCTGACCCGCTAGCCCATCGAGGACGGCGTTAGCTTGGATCAACTGTTGTTAATATGCCCCCTGACTAAAGTTAAGGTATCGTGCGATCAAAAATTGCTAGGTACAGGGTGGACAACCGCTGTGTCAGGTACCGTTCGCCAGATACCCTCGGTCAAGGCTATTCGGCGACCTCTGGATTGGCCTCTGCGGTTTCCTCTGGGGGAGCCGCCACCTTCACCATGGCGTAGCGCAGCACCCGGTCTCCCAACTGGTATCCCCGCACAAATTCTTCAATGACGATACCTTCGGCATAGTCAGCGGTGGGTTCCCGCATCACCGCTTCATGCAGTTGGGGGTCGAATTCTTGGCCCTCGGCCCGCAGCGCTGAAACCCCCAACCGCTTCAGGGTTTCCACCAGTTGTTTGTAGACGCTTTGATAGCTCTTGTGGATGGTCATTTCGGCCTCGGTCTGGGGCTTAATTTGAGACCGCGCCCGCTCAAAATTATCGACCACGGGCAGCAGTTCGATGACCGTGTTCCCCTTAACCTGGCTCTCCAGTTCTTCTTTCTCCCGCATCGTGCGCTTGCGGTAATTCTCAAAGTCCGCCGCAATCCGCAGGGCTTGACCGGACTGATCCTCAAGCTGGGCCTTGAGATCGGCCATCTGCTGCTCTAGGCGGGCCACCTCTATCCCAGATACCCCAGCGGATCCACCGCCCCCCGATTCTTCGGCCTTGAGTTCTTCCTCTAGACCATCAAGGGCTTGATCCAAGTCAATGTCAAGGACGGCGTCTTCTTCGTGGAGTTCTTCCGTGCCTTCAGTGACAGGCGTCACTGAGGGGGAATCCGCTTGATGCTGTTCGTCAACCATGCCAATCTCGTAACCCGACTACGTTAGTTATAAACACGACTATAAACATGACCCAGTGTTAGGCTCAAGCCTATCTTACTCAAGGAGGCCGCAAACAGCACAGTCTCCCCCCTGCGCTTTCCCCCTTTCCCCCCTTGGCCTGATCTGGGGAAAGGTCTTAATGGGCCGAAAGCCTGGGTTCACCGGAGCGCGTCCATAACCCCACAGCAACTTGACCCCAATTCCCTCCATGATTAAGTTACGTAACGATCAGAGGCTATTCACGGCCTTCCAGGGCTCTATTAAGAGAGCAGGGGCAAGTTAAGGCCAATGTTCTGACCATGTTTCCAGGTTTGGGGAATGCCCTCATACCTCTGGCGGCTAGGCAGGTTGCTATGGCGCAGATAAAAAGGATGGGGGTATCATCGAGACTACAGGGGTGTACTTTGGGATGTTCTCCGCATCCTGAGTCTGAGGGTAATTTCAGCGTGGAAGCTAGGGTGTTGGCTCGGCGATAGAACGACCCTGTTCCAGAGGACGCCGTTGATGGTGGTGGCCTCCCTGGGACAGCTACTTCGGTAGGAGAGTCGGTCGCATTGGTTCGGTCGCACCGGAGACGCCTTTGACCGATATGTTTACGATTCTTCTGTGTTGGCATCGGCACTATGACTAACTCTTCTTCGTCTCGTCGGCAGGCTCTCGTTCTACAACGGAGTTTTTCGCCCTTTGGCAATAAGCTGATCCAAGCTGGCTACGTCGATTCAGAGCAGATGCAAAAGGCTCTGGCGGAGAGCCGGAAGACGGGGCAAGCCTTGACCGATGTACTGGAGGCTTTGACGGGGCAGCAACTAGCCCCTGAGTTGTTGCGCCAATACAAGAAACAGCAACTCTTTGAACTCAAGATTCTCTACGGGGTTGAATCCCTCGATCCGGAACTCAACGACATTTCAGCGGCTCAGGTGAGTACGCTCATCGACACCCTAATTCCAGTGGATGTGTGCCGCCGCCATCGCCTCGTGCCCCTCTCCCTGGAAGAGGGCGACCAGCCCTCCGCACTGGTGGCCATGGTAGATCCAGAAAACCTGGAGGCCCAGGACGACCTGAACCGGATTCTGCGCGCCCGCAACTTGGGCCTGCGCCGCATGGTGATCACCGTCGAAGACTTCCAGCGGCTGATGTCCACCTACCTAGATGAGGCGGTGGCCAAGCAGAAAAAGGAAGACCTGGATGCCGCCGTTGATGTGCGCACCAGCCTAGAGGAACTGGATTATGGTGGCGACCTAGAGGACGTCATTGATCAAGAGGCCGACCTCGGCGAAGCCCTCAAGGATGCGGGGGCGGCTCCAGTAATTGCCCTGGTCAACAAAATCCTGGTGAAGGCGCTGCAAGAGGGTGTTTCCGACATTCACATTGAGCCCCAGGAGGAATTTCTGCGGGTGCGTTTCCGGAAGGACGGGGTGCTCAAGGAAGCGCTACCCCGAATGCCCAAGAAAATTATCCCGGCGGTGACGGCCCGTTTCAAAATTATCTCCGACCTCGATATTGCCGAACGACGGGCACCCCAGGATGGTCGGATTCGCCGCATTTTCCAGGGTCGCAAGGTAGACTTCCGGGTCAACACCCTGCCGAGCCGCTGCGGCGAAAAGGTGGTGCTACGGATCCTCGATAACTCCGTCACCCAACTGGGCCTCGATAAACTGATCACCGACCAGCCATCCCTGAAAATTGTGCAGGAAATGGCGGCTCGACCCTTTGGCTTGCTGCTGGTGACGGGGCCAACGGGATCGGGTAAAACCACCACCCTCTATTCAGTACTATCAGAACGGAACGACCCCGGCATCAACATCAGCACCGCCGAAGACCCGATTGAATACACCCTGGAGGGGCTGACCCAGGTGCAGGTGATTCGGGAAAAGGGGATGGACTTTTCCGCCATTCTGCGGGCCTTCCTGCGCCAAGACCCAGATGTGATTCTGGTGGGGGAAACCCGCGACCGAGAAACGGCAAAAACGGCGATTGAAGCGGCCCTAACCGGGCACATGGTGCTCACCACCCTGCACACCAACGATGCCGCTGGGGCCATCGCCCGTCTGGATGAGATGGGCGTGGAGTCCTTCATGGTGTCTAGCGCCTTGATTGGGGTGCTGGCCCAGCGTTTGCTGCGACGGGTCTGTGTTGATTGTCGCATCGCCTATCAGCCCAGCGTGGATGAACTGGCCCACTTTGGCCTCAGTGCCTCCGCTGACGGCGAAGTTACCTTTTACAAGGCCAACACCCTTTCCGTGGAACAAGTGGCCGAGGCCAAGGCTAAGAACACCCTGTGCCCAACCTGTCAGGGCGGTGGCTATAAGGGTCGGGTTGGGGTCTATGAGGTGTTGCGGGTGACGGAACGCATCCAAAAGCTTATCTCTGAGGGTGCGCCCACGGAGGTGATTAAGGAGGCCGCCGTAGAGGAGGGGATGCAAACGCTACTGGCCTACAGCCTTTCGCTCGTTCGCCAGGGATATACCACCCTAGACGAGGTGGAACGGGTGACCTTTACCGACACGGGGCTAGAGGCGGAACTCAAGGCCAAGCGCAAGGCTTCCCTCACCTGTGCCTGCTGTAGCGCCGAGCTACAACAGGAATGGCTCGACTGCCCCTACTGTCTCACTCCCCGTTTTTCGGAGTAGGTTTTTCGGAGTAGATTTAGGCCCAGCGTGGGCAAGATTATCCACAGGTTTCAAGGGCGTCTCAGAGTTGCGATTCGATAATGCGATTCGATAAGTTTTATGGGGCTATGACCATATCGCCCGCTCCTTTGGGCATCCTGATAACAACATTCAGGGAATCAGCACTGATAGGTTGTCTGTCATGATTTCCTTTCCCCACCCTTCTCTCCAGACAGAGGTAAGTCCATGGAATTGATGATCGAAGATTTGATGGAAGAGGTCATTGAGCGGGGCGGGTCTGACCTGCACCTCTCCGCTGGATTACCCCCCTACATTCGGATTAGCGGCAAGCTCACCCCCACCGAACATGAGCCCATGACCTCGGAGTCTTGCCAGCGGCTGATCTTCAGCATGTTGAACAATACCCAGCGTAAACAGCTCGAGCAAACCTGGGAATTGGACTGTTCCTATGGCGTGAAGGGGCTGGCCCGCTTCCGGGTCAACGTCTATAAGGACCGGGGCACCTACGCCGCCTGTCTGCGGGCTTTGAGTTCCAAAATTCCTAGCATGGATGTCTTGGGTCTGCCACCCATCGTCCACGAACTCGCCGAGAAGCCCCGTGGTCTAGTCCTGGTGACTGGGCCAACGGGTTCCGGGAAATCCACCACCCTGGCTTCGATGATCAACAACATCAACCTCACTCGGCCAGAGCACATTCTGACCGTTGAGGATCCGATTGAGTTCGTCTACGAGCCCGTTAAAAGCCTGATTCACCAGCGCCAAATTGGGGAAGACACCAAGAGTTTTGCCAATGCCCTACGGGCCGCCCTGCGGGAAGACCCCGACGTGATTCTGGTGGGGGAAATGCGCGACCTGGAAACCATCTCCCTAGCCATCTCCGCCGCAGAAACGGGCCACTTAGTCTTCGGTACCCTGCACACCAGTTCCGCCGCCCAAACCGTAGACCGGATGATCGACGTGTTCCCGCCGGAACAGCAGCAGCAGGTGCGGGTGCAGCTTTCCGGTTCCCTGGTGGCGGTGCTGAGCCAAACCCTGGTGCCCAAGGCCAACGTCAAACCCGGCGAGTATGGTCGGGTGATGGCTCAGGAAATCATGGTGATTACCCCCGCTATCGCCAACATGATCCGGGAGGGTAAAACCGCCCAGATCTACGGGGCCATCCAAACCGGGGGCAAGGTGGGAATGCAGACCCTTGAGAAGGTGCTGTCCGACCTCTACAAGTCGGGCACCATCTCCTTTGAAGCCGCCATGTCCAAAACCTCCAAGCCCGATGAACTCCAGCGTCTCCTAGGGCCAGCCCCTGCCGCCGCCGGAGCTCGCCGCTAGACCTCAGTCCCCTTGATGGCTGGCGGGGAATTCCTCTTCAGCTATCAGGGGCAATCGCTATAATTGCTGAAAATCGTAGAGTTCTTGAGCCATGCCTACCTACGTTGCCATTGGTCGTGATGCCACCGGAAGCCAGCGGAAAGAGCGCATTTCCGCCGAAACCCCCAACGACGCCCGTACCCGGCTCAAGGAGCAGGGGCTGTTCGTCATGGAAATCAAAGAGGAGAAGGGCTTCAGCTTCAACCTGGAGGACATCTCCACGTCCATGACCAAGGTAACGGTCAAAGACAAGGCGATTTTTTCTCGACAGTTTGCGGCACTAGTCAACGCGGGGGTAGCCCTAGTGCGGGGGCTAGGGGTGCTAGCCGACGACTGTACCAACCCTAAGTTAAAACAGGCGCTGATGGCCATCAATGCCGACGTGCAGCAGGGCACCAACCTCTCGGACGCCATGCGCAAACACCCGGCCTGCTTCGACAACCTCTATGTGGCCCTGATTCAGGCCGGAGAAGTGGGCGGGGTGCTGGACGAGGTGCTCAACCGTCTGGCCAAGCTTCTGGAAGACCTTAACCGTTTGCAGAACCAGATCAAATCCGCCCTCACCTACCCGGTGGTTGTGGGCATTCTGGCCGTCACCATCTTTGTGGCCATGACGGTCTTCCTGCTACCCATTTTCGCCACTATCTTTGAGGACTTAGGGGCGGATTTGCCAGCCTTTACCCAACTCATGCTGCTGATTAGCAAGTTCTTGCGCACCCCCCTGAACTGGGTGATGATGGTGGCCGTCTTTGTGTCCGGTAGCTTTGCCTTCAAGCGCTACTACGCTACTCTCAGCGGTCGCCGCACCGTAGATCGCTTGTCCCTGAAGATGCCCCTGTTTGGTGACCTGATTCAAAAAACCGCCACCGCCCGTTTCTGCCGCACCTTTGGTTCCCTCTCTAAGGCGGGGGTGCCCATTCTGACCGCCCTAGAAATTGTGCGAGATACCGCTGGCAATCAAGTCATTTCTGAGGCCGTGGATGAGGCCCGTAAGGACGTGCAGAGTGGCGGCATGATTAGCATCGCTCTGCAAAAATACGGCGTCTTCCCTACCATGGCCATTCAGATGATCAGCATTGGGGAAGAAACCGGGGAACTGGATGGCATGTTGATGAAGGTGGCCGACTTCTACGAGGATGAGGTGGAGCAGGCCGTGAAATCCCTCACCAGCATCATGGAGCCAATCATGATCGTGGTGCTGGGGGGTATGGTGGGGTCAATTCTCCTATCCATGTACCTGCCCATGTTCAAGGTGATGGAAGTGGTGCAGTAGCCTGCCTAGACTGAAGGCTGGCGAAAGGCCTCTAGTCCCGCAATTTTCTCCGATTGCCGCTGTACCTGCACCGACAGCGAATTGCACACCAGTTCGCAGAGGTCAAAAACAAAAGCGTTGGCGATTTGGTAGTAGACGCACACCCCCTGTTGTTGCCGGGTGACCACGCCAGCCTGGGCTAGAATTTTCAGGTGCTTAGATACATTGGCCTGCCCTAGTCCGGTGGCTTCAATAATCTCTGAAACGTTTTTGGGACCAGCCTTGAGGGCACACATAATTTGCAGACGACTGGACTCGGATAGGACTTTAAAGAAGTCCGCCACCAATTGCAGGGTTTCCGGCGAGAGCTGCATGAACCGACAGTCGCTAGAGAGGCGACCTGCGGAGGACGAGGAATGGGTCAGGAAGGAAGAAACCATAGAGAGGTGGGGGTTAAGTCAAGGCTAAAGATTAAGAGTTTATTATATAACCTGAAAGTAGTATACCGCCGTCCCTGTGCCAATTTTCTAAACGGATACCAACCTCCCTGAAAAGCCGCGATATCCGCCCTGGCCCTGCTGCAATTGCCCGCAACCTGACCTAAGGTATAGGAATGATCTGCATGGGTTTGGCCGATTAGCGGGTGTTCCGGGGCCAAATCTGCGATCATGGTTGAGATCTCCATCCTTCATCTGTAATCTGCGGCTGTGACAGACTCTAAAAGCTACAAAGAAACTATTCTGCTGCCCCAAACCCGCTTTGATATGCGGGCCAACGCCACTAAGCGCGAGCCGGAGATTCAAGCCTTTTGGGCGGCGGAGCAGATTTACGAAACCCTGTCTACCCGCAATCCGGGCGAGGTGTTTGTGCTGCATGATGGGCCGCCCTACGCCAATGGCGACCTGCACATTGGCCACGCCCTAAATAAGATTCTGAAGGACACGATTAATAAGTACCAACTGCTGAAGGGCCGCAAGGTACGCTACGTCCCCGGCTGGGATTGCCACGGTCTGCCCATCGAGCTGAAAGTGCTGCAAGCCATGAACGACGAGGCGCGGGCCAAGCTCACCCCGATTAAACTGCGCTACAAGGCGCGGGACTTTGCCCTCAAAACCATCGAACGCCAGCGGGAGGGCTTTAAGCGCTACGGCGTGTGGGGTAACTGGGATCAGCCCTACATGACCCTCACCCCCGAATACGAAGCGGCGCAAATCGAAGTGTTTGGCCAAATGTACCTGAAGGGCTACATCTACCGAGGGCTCAAGTCCGTCCACTGGAGTCCTAGTTCCCAAACGGCCCTGGCGGAGGCGGAACTAGAGTATCCCGAAGGCCACACCTCGCCCAGCATCTATGCCGCCTTCCCAATGGTGAGCGCCTCCCCCGATGCCAGAGCCGCCCTGGAACCTTACTTGAGCCAATTGGGCGTGGCGATCTGGACGACGACTCCCTGGACGATTCCTGCGAACCTGGGCGTGGCGGTGAATGCCGACCTCACCTATGCCGTGGTGGAAGTGGCCTCTGGGGAGCCGTTCCAGTACTTAATCATCGCCAAAGACCTGGTGGAGCGGATGACCCAGGTACTAGAGTCTGAGCTGGTCGTGAAGTCAGAAATCCAGGGGGCGGCGCTGGAGCATTCCACCTATCGCCATCCCCTGTTCGACCGGGAAAGCCCCATCCTGATCGGCGGCGACTATGTGACCACGGAATCCGGCACGGGCCTCGTCCACACCGCCCCCGGCCATGGGGATGAGGACTTTAAGGTTGGTCAGCGCTACGGCCTACCCGTTCTCTGCCCCGTGGATGAAAAGGGCGACATGACCGAAGAAGCTGGCCCCTTTGCCGGGTTAAACGTGCTCAAAGATGCCAACCCAGCGGTGATCAAAGCCCTGGAGGAAGCGGGTTCTCTGCTAAAGCACGAACCCTACGTCCACAAATATCCCTACGACTGGCGCACCAAAAAGCCCACCATCTACCGCGCTACCGAGCAGTGGTTCGCCTCCGTCGAAGGCTTCCGCGACGAAGCGCTGAAGGCGATTCAGGAAGTGACCTGGATTCCCGCCACCGGAGAAAACCGGATCACCGCCATGGTGGCTGACCGCTCCGACTGGTGCATTTCGCGCCAGCGCACCTGGGGCGTGCCGATTCCGGTGTTCTACGACGAGGAAACCGGGGAACCCCTGATCAACGCCGACACCCTGGCCCACATCAAAGCCCTCTTTGCCGAAAAAGGCTCCGATGCCTGGTGGGAGCTTTCCGAAGCCGATCTGCTGCCCGAACCCTACCGCAGCAACGGGCGCACCTACCGCAAAGGCACCGACACCATGGACGTGTGGTTCGACTCCGGCTCCTCCTGGGCGGCGGTGGCCCAACAGCGGGACGAACTCAAATACCCCGTGGAAATGTACCTAGAAGGCTCCGACCAACACCGGGGCTGGTTCCAAAGCAGCCTGCTGACCAGCGTTGCTGTGAACGGCCACGCCCCCTACAAAACCGTGCTCACCCACGGCTTCACCCTCGATGAACAGGGCCGCAAAATGAGCAAGTCCATGGGCAACGTAGTCGATCCCTACGTGGTGATCAACGGCGGCAAAAACCAAAAGCAAGATCCCCCCTACGGAGCCGATGTGCTGCGGCTGTGGGTGTCCTCAGTGGACTATTCCTCCGACGTGCCCCTGGGCGGCAACATCCTCAAGCAAATGGCAGACGTGTACCGCAAGATCCGCAACACGGCGCGATTCCTGCTGGGCAACCTGCACGACTTCGACCCCGCCCAGGATGCCGTTCCCTACGAACAACTGCCGGAACTGGATCGCTACATGCTGCACCGCATGACCGAGGTGTTCGCGGACATCACCGACGCCTTCGAGACCTTCCAGTTCTTCCGCTTCTTCCAAACGGTGCAAAACTTCTGCGTGGTGGATCTGTCCAACTTCTATCTGGATGTGGCCAAGGATCGGCTGTACATCAGCGCAGCGGATTCCCAGCGGCGGCGCAGTTGCCAAACCGTCCTAGCGGCGGCCATCGAAGCCCTCGCCAAGGCCATTGCCCCGGTGCTCTCCCACATGGCGGAGGACATCTGGCAAAACCTGCCCTACCCCACCGAACACAAGTCTGTGTTCCAATCCGGCTGGGTGAAGCTCGATCCCCAATGGTCGCAGCCCGAACTCGTGGAGCGTTGGAGCCAACTCCGCACCATCCGCCAGGAAGTGAACAAAGTCCTAGAACAGGCCCGCACCGCTAAGGACATCGGTTCTTCCCTAGAGGCCAAAGTCCTGCTCTACGTGGCCGATGAGGATCTGCGAAAAGCGCTGATCGGCTTGAACCCCAGTGATGCCGTTGCCGCCGGGAATAACCACGTCGATGAACTGCGCTACCTGTTCCTGGTCTCCCAGGTGGAGGTGCTGGATTCCGCTGAGAAGCTGGCGGGGCTGAAGTACTGCACTGAATCCGATGCCCTGGGCATTGGCGTGGTGGATGCCGATGGGCAAAAGTGTGATCGCTGCTGGAACTACTCCACTCACGTTGGGGAAGCGGCTGAAGACCCAACGATTTGTGACCGTTGCGTGGAGGCTCTAGCGGGGACGTTCTAGTGGCAACAGGACCCCGGTTTCTAACGATATCGCTGTAACCGCTCAGACGCAGATTCGGATCTCTCTGGTCTGCGTTTTTTGCGATTAGGCTACTGGGTAAGCTGTTAGTCATCTAACGAGCGTATAATACATTAAAATTCTGGAATAAGGCATGGGAGTCAGGAACTATCTAACGTCAGAGGAAAAGCAAGAGCTTCAGAAGCAGTTGAAGTTCCATGAACACCCCAGGGTAATCGCATCTAATTTGGTATAAATTGTACTTGACAGAATAGCAGGGATAGAAGTTTGAGGATTCGTTGCCCTTGAGACAGCGGAAGAGTAATGGCGGAGGGTTAATGGGAAAGCATTTCCCTCATCAAAGTGAAGCGACCCCATGGCCCAAGGCTTTGGTCAACAGGTGCTGAGTCCTCAGCAGGCCCGAGAGGCTAAGATTT
>NZ_JACJRS010000054.1 GCF_014697375.1 Phormidium sp. FACHB-1136 | reverse complement strand
GGGGCTATCTGGTTGTTCATCCATGACTACAATCGCAACATCCGAGAAAAGCTGGCCAAGCAAGGTCATCCGGCTTTTTCCTCTAGCCTGCACTAAAATGCACTACCGGCTATTGCAAATGCCTCATCAACGTTGTCCTTATTTCTGAAAAACCGCTTGACGGTATCTACGCTGACTTGAGCCTTAGATGCAAGATTTTCGTAGGTTATTGGGCGACCATTGGTTTGCCGAAGCTGGCTTTTAGCTTGCTTCAGCCGTTTCGCCCCCTCTTCAGTCGCCTTTACACCCCGGTCGCGCTTGCTTGGGTTAGTCATGCCTTGGTATCCCTGTCGCTGTGCTGAAGGTAGCCCATCCTAGGATTCCCCAACAAGGTGCCGTTAGATGCAGTTAAGGGAACTTAACTAACTGCCCTTAACGGCTCTCGCAACCCTTGTGCAGCAAGGGCTAGATTGAGGTCATCGAATTTTTGAGTGTGTGAAATGAAACAACAGACCCGACTGAAGCAGATCCTCTCTAACGACTCTAACAGCCAACTACGGAAGCCCATCCAAACGGCCCTAAACCATAGCGATCCGGGGCATTCCAGCAAGCGACAGCAGCAAAGGGCCATTAGCCAAGAAATGGTTGAAATTGCAGTGATGTATGGGCATAAGCACTATAGCCATGGTTCTGTTTGCTACACCTTGAGGGACAGGGACTTGAAGGCTTCGCCCTATGCCCAGTTTATGGACAGCTTACGAGGGTTGACCATCGTTTGCGACGAGGGGCCGCACCAGTTGGAGCTCATTACAGCCAAATGGAACTTCGAGTGTCGCCAGCGCAAAGTGAGGTTGAACGACATGGGCTAGCCGCAGATCGGCACGCTCTGGAGATCACAGCTAACCCTCTGCCGAAAGGGTGAGCAGAAAGGCGAGGTTGGTGGTGGCCTCTAGGGCGTGGGGGGCATTGGCCAGCATCAGCACAAACACACCGGGTTCTAGGGCAATGGGTTGGCCCTCTAGGGTGAGGGTGCCGCTGCCGGAAATCACGTTGATCGTGGCATTGCGGGTGGAGGTGTGTTCCGAAATTTCCGTGCCTGCCGCCAGACAAAAGAGGCTGTATTGGCAGGTGGCATCTTTCCACAGCACCTTGCTGAGCACACCAGATTCGGGAAACTCCAGGTGGTCGTGCAGTTGCAGGGTGGTGGTGGGTGGGGTGATGAGGTGGGCCATGGTGAGAATCAGGGCGTTCTAAAATAGTGTCAGGGCGTTTTGCGGTTTTGTCTATGCTAGCCACCGTTGCCGTTAATCTGCCAAAAACCTTGCGGGTCAGTGAGGAACAGTTTGGGGCCATCGTCCAGGCCAATCCTGATTTGCGCCTAGAACTCACTGCCACGGGAGAAGTGATCGCCATGTCGCCGACCGGGAGCGAGAGTGGGAGCTACAACTTTGAACTGGGTATCGACCTAGGCATTTGGAACCGTCGAACCGCTCTGGGAAAAGCGTTCGATTCCTCCAGTGGGTTTCGGTTGCCCAATGGGGCGATTCGTTCCCCCGATGTGGCTTGGGTGGCGATGGAACGCTGGACGGCCCTCAGCCCCGACCAACGCCAGGGATTTGCCCCCCTCTGTCCCGATTTTGTGATTGAGCTACGGTCGGCAACGGATGACCTAGCCACCCTTCAGGCCAAGATGCAGGAATACATTGACAACGGCTGTCGGCTGGGCTGGCTGGTGAACCCCAAAACTCGCACCGTAGAGGTGTATCGTCCCAATGCGGCCCCCGAAACCGTCCCCTTCACAGCGACCCTATCCGGGGAATCCGTCTTGCCCGGATTTGAACTCAACCTCCATAGCCTCTTGCCCTAGGGCTTCGGGGAAGGTGAGATCCCAGGGTTCTTCAAGAACCCTGGGATCTGGGGTGCAGATTAGCGCCCCTCAGCAGCGACGATACGGAGGACTAGCACCATGACATCTCCCTGGATTGCCTACAACGACCTGGCCTGGACAGAAGACTGGCTGGCCAACCCCGCCGACTATGAAGACGAAGTCGCAACCTACCTAGGGCTGATTCAACAGTATGCCGCTGCGCCGCCTCAAACCCTATTACACCTGGGCAGCGGTGCGGGGGGAATGGATCACAGCTTCAAGCGGCATTTCACGGTCACTGGGGTGGATCTCAGTGCGGGAATGCTGGCCAAGGCTAGGGCCACCCATCCCGACATCGAATACCTCGAAGGCGATATGCGTACCCTGCGGCTAGGAAGGTTGTTCGATGCCGTGGCCATCCCTGACAGCATCGACTACATGGCCACCCTCGACGACCTCCGTAGCGCCATCGCTACCGCTGTTGCCCACCTGAAGCCGGGGGGTGTTCTCCTGGTGGTGGGCAAACCCCAAGAGCAATTCCAAAACAACAACTTTGCCTACACCGGAGAGCGCCAGGGCATCCACATCACCCTGCTGGAAAACAACTACATCAACCCCCACCACCCCAACACCTACGAGGCCACGCTGGTTTACCTCATTCGCCAGAATGGAGACCTGACGATGCACCAGGATCGCCACATTCTGGGACTATTCCCCCAAGCCACCTGGGAACAGGTCTTCCGCGATGCGGGCCTAACCCTGCACCAGCACAGCCTAGACGGCCTTTACGACCCCTACCTGCTGGCCGAGGGCAGCTATCCGCAAACCATTTTTGTCGGCGTAAACTAGGGGCAAGGCGAATCCTGTGGAGGTGTAACCGATGATTGCCGAACCTAAATTCATGCCCATGTCACCCCAGGACTACCTCGCCTGGGAAGCCCAACAGGATGAAAAATACGCCTACGTGGACGGTGAAGTCTTCGCCATGACTGGGGGTACCATTCCCCATAACCTGATTGCAGGCAACCTATTTGCGCTGCTGAAATCCCATGTGAGACAGCGCGGCTGTCGGGTCTTCATTGCCGATGTGAAGGTGCAAATTTCCCGCAATGGCCCCTACCACTATCCCGATGTGATGGTGAGTTGCGACCCTAGGGACAAAAATGCAATCAAGCTGATTCAATATCCTTGCCTGATTGTTGAGGTGCTTTCTCCTAGCACCGCCGCCTACGACCGCAGCGACAAATTTACCCATTATCGCCAAATTCCCACCCTGCAAGACTACGTCCTCATTGATGCCGAAAAAATCAGCATTGACCGCTATCGACGCATTGCGGATCGCCACTGGGATGTGCAAACCTATCTGGCCGGGGAATCCCTCGATTTACCCAGCATCGATTGGGAAATTCCCCTAGAGCGCATTTACGAAGACGTGCCGCTCTCACCCCAGGATGACGCAGAAGAGGCGGATCAGAAGGTTGAGTAGATCAGAAACTCGCTAGACCCCATATCTGTCAAGGGGTCAGGAGACCTGCCCCCTACATAAACCCAATACGGTAGGGGCGCGGTTTTCGCGCCCAATACGGCACCACACGCCCCACAACCTTAGGAGAGTCGGAAAAATTCCAGGAATGCCCTGGGATGTTGGTAAGCTGTTAATTCTTGTTTTTTGTGATCACGCTTTGGGGTCGCAGGCTCGGTGACGCCGTTTTGAGACGTTTGCAGGTCTTAAACCGTCCCAGGGCTGGCGCATTCCCCAGTGATCAAAACCCTTGTTATTGCAGAAACGCAACTGGTGGCAGGCATGGACAACAAACTGATGCTGATGATTCCGGGGCCAACCCCCATCCCCGAACAGGTGCTTTTGGCCATGGCCAAGCATCCCATGGGGCACCGCAGCGGCGAATTTAGCGCCATCATGGCCGAGGTGACGGAAAACCTCAAGTGGCTGCACCAAACCCAAAACGATGTGCTGATTCTGGCCTCCAGCGGCACCGGGGCGATGGAAGCGGGCATCATCAACTTCCTGAGCCAGGGCGATAAGGTGCTGGTGGGCAACAACGGCAAGTTTGGCGAACGCTGGGGCAAGGTGGCCCGCGCCTTTGGGCTGGATACCCAGGAAATCACGGCGGAGTGGGGCAAGCCCTTGAACCCCGATGACTTTAAAGCGGCCCTAGAAGCCGACACCGAAAAGCAGATCAAGGCCGTCATCATTACCCACAGCGAAACCTCCACCGGGGTGCTGAACGACCTGGAAACGATTAATAGCTACGTCAAGGCCCATGGGGCGCTGATTATCGTGGATGCCGTCACCAGCCTGGGCGCTTGCTCGGTGCCCGTGGATGAGTGGGGACTAGATGTGGTGGCCTCCGGTTCCCAAAAGGGCTACATGATTCCCCCTGGGTTGGCCTTCGTCAGCGTCAGCGCCAAGGCATGGCAAGCCTACGAAACTGCTACCCTGCCCAAGTTCTACCTCGACCTTGGCCCCTACCGCAAAAACGCGGCCAAAAACACCACCCCCTTCACGCCGCCCATCAACCTCTTCTTTGCCCTGCAAGCGGCCCTGCAAATGATGAAGAAGGAAGGACTAGAGGCCATCTTTGCCCGCCACGACCGCCAAAAGCGGGCCACCCGTGACGCCATGAAAGCCCTCAACCTGCCGCTGTATGGTGGCGACGACTGCGCCAGCCCCGCCATCACCGCCGTCATGCCCCAGGGCGTGGATGCGGAGAAAATTCGCTCGGTGATGAAAAAGCAGTTTGACATCGCCCTCGCCGGAGGCCAAGACCACCTCAAGGGGCAGATCTTCCGCGTGGGGCACCTGGGCTTTGTGTGCGACCGGGATATTCTCACCGCCGTTGCGGCACTAGAAGCCACCCTGGCCCACTTGGGCTATGGCGATTTCACCCCTGGGGCTGGGGTCGCGGCGGCGGGGAAAACGCTGCTGGCCTAGGGAGGCATACCCACTCCCACGGGTGGGCCACTGATATCAATAGCCCAATATCCATGGGCGAGGAGACCCCGCCCCTAAGGATTGCTGGGTAGGATGGCCCCAAACGCCGATTCCTCCTCCAGCTAGCCTCTACGGGCGCTGGCTGGGGGGATTGGCCATAAATTCTAGGATTCCACTGGAGGGCAAGGGTTTACTAAAGAGATAGCCCTGTCCAATATCGCATCCCATGTCTTCAAGAATGCCTCGGTGTTCTTCGGTTTCAATCCCTTCGGCAATGGTGATTAGCCCCAGCTTTTTAGAAATGTCAATGATGGAGCTGACCAAAATTTTGGCGCGATGGCTGGTGCAGATCTTTTGGGTAAAGGACTGATCAATTTTGAGGCTGTCAATTTCGCAGCGCTCTAGGTAGCTCAGGCTGGAGTAGCCCGTCCCAAAGTCATCCAGAGACACCTCAAATCCAGCTTTCCGACAATCATCAATGGCCTCAACGGCATCGGCTTGATCCAGGAAAATACGCTCGGTGACTTCCAGTTTGATGTGTTTAGGCAGCACTCCATAGCGCTGGGTGAGCGCTAATAGCTTTTCGCAGAAATTGGGCTCCTGGAACTGCCGTACGGAGATATTCACGCTCATAAACAGGTGGCTGGGCGACCCTGGGCCAGGTTGCCAGTGGGCCTGAAAAGTTTTGAGATCAATGCAGGCTTGCTCTAAAATCCAGTCGCCAATGGGCACAATCAGGGAGGTTTCCTCCGCCAAGGAAATAAACTGATTGGGCGACACCATACCCCGATCTGGACATTGCCAGCGCAGCAGAGACTCAAAGCCCACAATGCTGTTATCGGCCATGGAAAAGAGGGGCTGATAGTAGGGCTGAAGCTCGTCGTTGTTCACGGCTTTGTGTAGATCGGACTCCAGCTTAATTTCCTCTAGAATTTGACGGTGTTGGGGATTTTTAACATAGGCTTTTTCGGTGACGGCCAGGGTGGGCAGCACCACATGGGAAGAGTTCATGATGGTTTTGAAATAGGTATTGTAGGCACGGTTACGGTGTAGCGAAATGGAGATCAGCAACTTCACCAGTGGATTGGACGCCTCAATGCGCTCTGCGATTTGTGCAGCGGAAATCACGATGCAGCGACAGGGACACATGGCCCGTGCTGAAGCGGAACGGGGATAGGCATCAATCAGCCCCATTTCGCCAAAAATATCCCCTGGCCCCAGTACACTAAGCTGTACCGCATCACTGCCAGAACCCACAAAAATTTCAATCAGACCCGCCTCGATAATATAAGCCGCATCGGAATCGCTGCCTTCGGTAAAAATGGTTTCTCCTTCCTGAAACAACCGAATATTACAGTTGGAGGAATGTAATGGATCCATGGCGATGGACTCTGGCAATCTCGAAGGGGGCATCGTTTCAGAACTCCGCGATTGGGTGGATAAAGCCATCTCCATTAGATGGGTTTGGGTGGGGGCGGTGGACAAAGGTGACATGGCGACGATGGGATGGCAAGGGACAATCGACATTCCAAGGGCGGGATGGGGATACGAAAAGCAACAAATGATGAAAAATCAGACAGCAGAAACTACCCTGTTAGATCCCATCTCAGCAGACACGTTTTCCGTAGACGCTATCCCCAAAAATGCAATCTATACCGTCGAAGGGATGAAATGTTTTAATTGAGTGTTGGCTCATGGCATTGAAGTGCTGCCCCAGTCTACACCGGACTCTCTAGGGAGCAAATTCTCTGACCCAGACCATTCAATTCGGGATGAAAAAACGGTGCTGGCGAAAACGATAGCGGTGGCTCTGAGCTAATTGAAGCCCTTAACCCCTTGCGTTTCTATCATTATCGTAACCAACAACCATGCTTGAAAGGTAAACTTTTATTAAATCCTAGCTTAGCGCGAAATAGAAACTAGGGACAGGCTATCGTGCGCCATCTTGGCAATATCAACCTTGGGATAGAGGGTTGGGGCGGTATGGGATCGATGTGGTGGAGGGTCGGTGATGGATGCCACTATGGCAAAAACCCCCAGTCCTGTAGGGATCTGGGGGAGAAGGAGTACCGAGACCTTGCCTGTAGGGATAGACTAGCCGCCCTCGCAACCACTCCGCTGGCCTGAGAATCGAGGCTGACGCTGGGCAACCTCGACCGTTAATCGTCAAAGTCGAAGCTGTCGGAGCCGAGAAAAGAACCGGAAACAGTGTGCTCTAGTTCCATGCGCTGTTCCATTTGGCGCAGGAAGTAGCCCGTCATCATGGCGGAGGCCAGCAACCCCGCTAGGTTATCGCGGTCGGTGGTGACCTGTACATTAAAGCCATCACCGGGAAGGACACCCACAAGCCCCTGGACGTTTTGGGCAATGATCTGCTTAATCTCACCACTGACGGACTGCGCCACCCGCGTCAGCACCTCAGGGGGTTGGTGCTGAAGGTATTTCAGCAACTCGTTGGGGTGGTCGCTATCCGTTGATATGCCGATAAATTCAGCGTCTTCAGGGTTGAATGCCATAAAACCTTAGAGACCTCTGGTCACAACGTAGGCATAGGGAAGGTAGACATAGGAAAAGAATAAGTGTGAATTGCGACTTAATCTGATTCTGGTTATAGAGTGCCCATTCCCTAGGGTATACCTATCAGTATTCCCGATGATAGCGTAACAAATCGTGAAATGTGGGATTGACTGGCCCCAGAGACCGGGGAACGGTTACAAGGGAAGCGGGGGCGACATTCGCCCTATCATGGGTTCCCGGTGATCGTTGGGGAGAGATCCCCGCCACCATGACGATTTGGCGAGGAGGATAAACGCCTTGAACTATCGGCAAAGGGATAATCGGGGGCGTAACTATTCGTCACCAACCTATCGAGAATGCCACTCTCGGCAACAGCCCTATCGACGGCAAAACCGGGGCGTTCGTGGGCCTAGCTGGGCGCGTTGGCTGGGGATGTGGCTGTCGGTGGGATTGGTGGTGGGCCTCGTGATGGGTCTGGTGGGGCCAGGGCTAAGGCCGGGGCTAGCGCAGTTTCCTAACCCGTTGGGGGCTGGGGGAGGCAATAGCCCACCCTTGGGGGTGCAGCGCATTGGGGTGCTGGAGGTCACCACGATTACCTTAGATGGCCATGATCTGTTCAACATTGCATCTCCGGTGGTGTTTAACCGCAATGAACCGGGGGATCTGGTGCCCGTGGAGGTGCGGGCCAGACAGATTGAGACCCATCTCGGCCAGGTGGTGGGTCAGGCGCTGCAATACCTCACGGACAATGCAGAACTGGAGATCCTTGAGACCGAGGTAGAGTCGGTCATTCAGGTCAGTATTCAGGACATGAATCAACTGCCTGTGATCTTTGCCACCATCGGCAACCTACCAGAACTGAGGGGGTTGCTCACCATCATCGACAGCGATGCCCAATACCACGGGGTCACGAAGCGAGAACTGGCGGAAACCTGGCGAGATGTCCTAGACGAGGAGTTGCAAAAGGCTTTAGCCAGTCGTTTACCCGGTGCCCTTCAGCAACGGTTGCGGCTGACCGGACTACTTTTGTTGGTCGGCCTGTTGATCACCTTGGCCTTGGTGGGAACCTGGCAAGTGCTGGGCTGGCGCAAGCGTGTCCTCGAACAGCGCAAGGCGGACAAAACCAGCGGCCTTGCCCCCCCATTGCCGGAGGAGGATGGGCGATTCCTTTCCAGGGCGTTGCCCTACACCATTTCCCTCGATCAGCGGCTGCACTTAGTGGCCCTGTTGCGCTGGCTGATGTTTTGGAGCATTGCCTTTGTGTGGATCGCAACCCTAGCCAGCATTCTCTATCAGTTTCCTGAGACCCGACGCTACGCCTCAGGGCTGTTTTCGACTCCGGCGCTGCTGCTGTTGATCTGGTTTGTGGCGGGGTTCGTCAACCGCATTGCCAACCTCACGATTGATCGCATTGCCCATGCCTGGGAGAAAAATGAACTGGGCAGTGTGGAAAATATCCAGCAAAAGTCGATGCGAATTTCCACCATTATCCGTGCGGCGAAGGGCCTCAAAACAACGTTGATCTACAGCCTAGCGCTGCTGTGGTTGTTGCAGGTGTTGAACTTGGCCCCGGCGTCGCTGTTGGCCTTTGGGGCGGTAGCGGCCTTGGCCATTTCCTTTGCGGCCCAGAACTT
This sequence comes from Phormidium sp. FACHB-1136, assembly GCF_014697375.1. Taxonomy (GTDB): domain Bacteria; phylum Cyanobacteriota; class Cyanobacteriia; order Phormidesmidales; family Phormidesmidaceae; genus Nodosilinea. The sequence goes on along the minus strand of NZ_JACJRS010000054.1, from coordinate 26,313 downwards.
AGTCAAGGATTTGGTTAACGGCGTCTTAATTCTGCTGGAGGATCAGTACGCCATTGGGGATCTGGTGTCTACGGGGAGTGTGACGGGCATTGTGGAAAATCTCAATCTGCGGATTACTCAAATTCGCGGTGAAGATGGCCGCTTGGTGACCCTACCCAATAGCCTCATCGCCCAGGTGGAAAACCTCAGTCGCACCTGGTCGCGGGCCACCCTGAAAATTGATGTGGCCTATGGCACCAATGTGGATCAAGCCCTGGCCGTGGTGCAACAAACGGCTCAGCACATGGCCCAAGACCCAACCTGGAGCTATCTGATCCTCGATCCCACGGAAGCCCTGGGGGTAGAAGCCATCACCCATGCGGGGCTAACGCTGCTGCTGTGGATTCGCACCCGTCCATTAAAACAGTTTTTGGTGGCGAGGGAGTTTCGTCGTCGTCTGCGCATTGCCTTTGAACAGGCCGACATTACCATCGGCGTTCCCCAGCAGGTCTGGCATGGTCTCCCCGCCGATCCACCCCAAGGGGATTTGTTAGCGTCAGAAACGTCTCAACCGTAAATGGCTCAGTTTTTGCAAACTGAGCTACCATCTAAGCCGATTTAGCGGGTGTGGGAGGCCGATTCGCTTGCGCATTCAACAGGTATTTACAGGCGTGGTGGGGGTGGTGGGGGTTTGCCTCTTTGGGGGGATGCCCGCCAAGGCCATCTCTCGCCTGCAAACCTGGCAGTTTGACACGGGCCAAAATCGCTTTATGTTTACCACCGAGGGCGGCGTGCAGCCCCAGGTGAGCCTAGGCCAAAACCCTAACCGACTCATTATTGATCTACCCGGCATTGTGCCCGATGAGGCCATGGCCGACCAGTTCATTGGCGGCGCGGTGCGGGCGGTCAAGGTGATGCAGGCCGATGCCCGCACTACGCGCATTGTGCTGGAACTGGATCCTAACTATCCTATTGATCCTCAACAGGTCAGGGTGTGGGGGCTAACCGAATCCCAGTGGGTGGTGCAGTTGCCCAGCCTTACCCCCGAGGCGGATAGCGAGGATCGCACCAAGGCTGGCCGCGATCCCCATCGGCCCTCCCACCATCCCTCGGCAGCATCATGGCCGATGATCCCACTGCCCGATCACCCTGCCTCGGTTCAGATAGCAGAACCGTCGGTCTCGACAACGGAGGCGTTGTCTCCAACAAATACTTTGTCCCCACCGGATGCTCTGTCCCCACCGGATGCTTTGTCCAGAACACATACCCTCTTCACGACGAATACATTATCCACGGCAAACCCCACCCTTGGGGCGGTGACTAGGCCCACGGATCAGCCCACGACGGATCAGCCCACGGTGGTTGCGGCCTCAACGGTCGCAGCCCGTCCCGCCATCAGCCTTTCCTCTCGTCCCGCCCCCAGTTCCACCCTTAGCCCGTTCCCGTTTCCCTCGGCGCGGCCTGCTGCCGATCAGCCACAACCCGCCCCGGCCCCCGTTCACCTAACCCCGCGCCCTGCGAACCCTCTGCCGCCCCTGCTCAGCCGCAACCAGGTCAGCTATACCCCTGTGTCCACTATGGCCACCGTCATTCAGGGTATTCAGACGACGCCCCAGGGGTTCTTTATCCCCATGGCGGGGGCCACGCCCCAGGTGCAGGTCTATCGCACCCGCGATGCTCAACAGATGCGGCAAATTGTGGTGGATGTGCTGAATGCCGCCATTCCGCCCCAACTCACCCCTGAGGCTCTGCCGCCCCATCGCTACGGCATTGCCCGCTGGACAGTAACCCAGTTTCCGACCCTGCCCCCGGCGGTGCGTATTACCCTCAACCTAGACAACGTTAGCCCCGATTGGCAGGTGAGCCCGGTGGTGGGTGGGTTGATGATCACCCCCATTGGCACGGCTCCCCAGCAGATTGCAACCCCGCCAACGACCGTGGTTTTGCCCGTCATTCACTCGGCTTCTGCGGCCCAGTCGCCCCCCCCATCGATCTACCCAGGGGTGACAGCCGCGATGGCTCAGGCTGTGAATGCCCCCCAACCTCAACGGGGTCAAGTTTTGGTGATGCTGGATCCGGGCCATGGGGGATCAGATCCGGGGGCCATTGGTATTGGTGGGTTGCAGGAAAAGGGGGTGGTGATAGCGGTATCTCACCATGCCGCCAACGCCCTCCGTAGCCAGGGCATTGCGGTGCAGATGACCCGTCAAGGCGACGAAACCCTCGATCTACAACCCAGGGTAGACCGAGCCGCCGCCGCCAATGCGACCATCTTTGTCAGCATCCACGCTAATGCCGTGAACATGCAGCGCCCGGAGGTCAACGGTCTGGAGACCTACTATTTTTCTGAGGCGGGGTTGCCCTTGGCCAACGCCATTCATCGGCGGGTAATGGGAACCGTGGCCATGAACGACCGAGGCGTGAAACAGGCGCGATTCTTTGTTCTGCGCCGCACCACGATGCCCTCCACACTGATTGAAATTGGCTTTGTCACCGGAGCTTTGGATGCGCCCAAACTGCGCGATCCCCAGTGGCAAGCTCAGATGGGCCAAGCTATCGCCCAGGGCATTCTTGACTATCTCCAGGGCGGCGGACGGTAGCAGGGCTGATAGCAGATGAGAGCCCTTACAGGATCCGATCCTAGCGGCCAATGGCTTTGACCAGGAAAATACCGCCAAAGTAGAGGAACAATACTGCACCGCCTAGCAAGCTTTGGGTCACAGGGTCGGTAGACGGAGTTAGCACCGCCCCCAGCACCGCCGCCCCCAGCAGCACGTAGCGCCAGCCGGAGAGCATTTGCTTGGAGTTCACAATGCCCAACAGCCCCAATAGCAGTTGCAACACGGGAATTTGGAATGCTAAACCCGTACTGAACAGCAGCAGCAGCACAAACTCAAAGTACCGATCAATCGACCACAACTGCTCCACCACATCGGCCCCGTAGCTGATGAAGAAATTCAGGGCGGCAGGGATAAGGGCGAAGTAGGCGAAGAACAACCCAGTAAAGAACAGCACGCTAGACCCCAGCACCATCGGCCCCACCAAGCGGCGTTCGCGACGGGTCAACCCAGGCAGCACAAACATCACAATCTGGTAGAGGATGAAGGGACTGGCAATCACCAGGCCGCTGTAGCCCGCCACCTTGAGGGACACAAAGAAATATTCCCCCGGTGAAAGTTGGAGAAACTTGACCCCTTGGGCAGGCACTTCCAACAGGCTCACAATACGATTGACCTGCCAAAAACAGGCCACAATGCCCACCAGCACGGCAATTAACGAGTAGAAGATCCGCATTCGCAGTTCTTCCAAGTGGTCGAACAGCGACATTTCCACATCGTAGGGCGCTTCATCCAGGTCAACCTCAGGGGCGGCACCGTTGAGGCTGGTCTGCTGGGGAATGGCGGTGTCAAGATCGGTGGGCGGCGTCATGGCGGCGGCAATATCCCAGGGTGAAGGTCTTGGTTACGGTGTCTTTGGACTTATGGTGTCTCTTATTGTAGCGGGATGCTCTAGCACTCTTAGGTGAGCCAGCTTTCCCCCAGGTGTTTTGGCTAGTCACCGTTGCAGCATGGGAATCCCCAGTCCAATCTGGCTGAATCTAGGGCGTTTCTAAATCAGCGGCATCGGAGTCTGGGGTGAGGTTAAGAGTACGTACGGCCCCGGAGTTGCCCAGCACTACCGGATCTTCACCGTTAAAGGACAGGGAAACGCCGCCTGCATTACCCGTCGTGAACACTAAGGTATTCTCGGCTGTCCAGGTTTCTTCATAGCCACTGTCGGAGGTGCCCTCGTAGACGGTGCGCCCATCGGCCACCACACTCAGCCAGGATCGCTCGGACAGGCGCACCGCCACCACAATGGGAGCCTCTAGGGCCACGGGTTCCGGTTCCGGTTCGGGCTCAGGAACCACCGGGGGAGCGGTTTCGGCGGAGGTAACTTCTTCAGAGGGCGGTTCAGGGGCATCAGCCGTTTGAGGATTTTGCCCTCGGCCCAGCACCATGCCAATGCCGCCGCCAATCAGCACAATCGCCGCCACCATCAGCAGCCAGAGGGGAAATCCACCGCTGCGCCGCTCTGGCACGGGGGTGAGGGGCGGTAGGGATGTCGAAACTGGCGAAATCGGCGTCTTCTGCACCGTAGAAGCCGGAGCCTTGGCAGGCTGAGCCGTAACCGCTGCACGAGCCGCTGCCGATGGGACGGGCTCAGGAGCAGGGATAGGCTCAGGGGCGGGGATAGGTTCAGGAGCCGGAATTTGGGCCTGGGCAACAGCGGGGGCCGGAGTGGGCTGGGGAGCAGCCTGAGGATCAGGTTTGGGGGCCGAGGCCGGAGCGACAGCGCCATTCCCCATGGCCGGAGTCGCCGAGATGGAGTCAGCCATCATGGGCGGCGGCGTCACCACAAACTCTTGGGAAATGGCCTTGCCATCCAGCCCTAGAGCTTCGGCATAGCGGCGGATGAAGCCTTGAATGAAGACAGGTTCCGGTAGCTGATCCTCGCGCCCGGTCTCCAGGGCTTGCAGCAGGGCAGGGCGGATGAAAATTTGATTGGCCAGGATGTCTAAGGACAGTCCTTGCTCTTGCCGCACTTGCCGAAGATAATCCCCGATGCGTTGCAGTTGATCAACCTGGATAGGCGCTAAGTTGGCCACGCGACCTCCCTGAACTCGGCGATGGTTAACGAATCTAAACGAAGTTATTTTAATGGATGGCGGTAATGGATGTCTTGGTTCGTCCATCCCCATTTGGGATTCGTCGCAGGTGGGCGACAATATTATTCAATTATTCCGTATAGTAATTGAATATTTATGACGGGTTAAAACAATGACTATCGCCCATCGCAAACGGCAACTGTTGGAGCAGTTGGCCACCCTGGCCAAGGCGCTGGGGCATGAGTATCGCTTAGAACTGTTGGAGTTGATTGCCCAGGGGGATCGCAGCGTCGAGAGCCTCACCCAACTGATGGATTTGCCCATTGCCACGGTGTCCCAGCACTTGCAGCACCTGCGCCGTAGTGGGTTGGTCACGGCCCGCAAGGAGGGGCGCTATGTGTACTACCACCTGGCCGATGACGAGGTGGTGCAGTTAACTCGCCTGCTGCGGCGGGTAGCTGAGCGGAATTTGACCGAGGTGCAGCAACTGATGACGCAATATTTCCAGGGCGGCGATGGCCTGGAGGCCATTACCATTCCCGATTTGGTAGATCGCCTCCAGACGGGCCGCGTCACCCTGCTGGATGTCCGGCCTGCGGAGGAATATGCCGCTGGTCATCTGCCGGGGGCGATCAACATTCCCCTGGCGGAACTGACCCAGCGATTGCAGGAATTGCCCGCCGATGGTGAGGTGGTGGCCTATTGCCGTGGCCCCTATTGTGCCCTGTCCCATGACGCGGCGGCGCTGCTGCAACAGCAGGGCTTTACCGCCCTGCGACTACAGGAAGGCTATCCCGAATGGAAAGCCGAAGGTTTACCTGTCCATGTTTAACGGTCTGAGGTGCTGAGCATGACTCGCTATCGTCGGTTTTTAAGGCCAACGGGGCTGAACCTGTCCCCCAAAGTGGCTCGCCTGGGGCTGATGGCCCTGTTGGCTGGCGGACTCCCGTTGGCGTTGGCCTATCGCCAGTCCTTTGCTGCGGTCAATCTGGAAAGCTGGGTGGCCCAAGCTGGCATCTTCGGCCCTCTGGTGTTCATGGTGGTCTATGCCATCGCCACGGTGTTACTGTTGCCCGGATCGGTACTGACTCTGACCGGAGGGGCTCTGTTTGGCCCTGTTTGGGGCACCCTCTACAACCTCACGGGAGCGGTGTTGGGAGCCACGCTCGCCTTTTTGATGGCCCGCTACCTGGCCCTGGATTGGGTAGAGCATCGGGTGGGGGGCCAGTTAAAGCAACTCAAACAGGGGGTAGAGGCGGAAGGATGGCGCTTTGTGGCCCTGGTGCGCCTGGTGCCGCTGCTGCCCTTTAACCTGTTGAACTACGGCCTAGGGCTGACCCGCATTCCGCTGACTCACTTTGTGCTGGCTTCCTACCTGTTTATGCTACCCGGTGCCATCGCCTATACCTACCTGGGCTATGCCGGACGAGAAGCCATTGCAGGCGGCGAAGACGCCATCCAAAAAGGATTATTGGCCCTATCGCTGCTGGCTCTGGTGGCTTTTATGCCTCGCTTGGTCAAGCACCTACGCCCGCTAACGATGATCAGCACCGTTGAATTGCAGCGCCGTTTGCAAGCGGAAGATCCCATCTGGGTCATCGACGTTCGCAGTCAAGCCGACTTTTGGGGAGAGCCAGGACACATTCCAGGGGCGCTGAATATTCCCCTGGAAGCTTTGCGGCCAGAGGATCCGACGCAACTACCGATGGGTAAAGACCACCCCCTGGCTCTAGTGTGTCGCACGGATCGACGATCCAGTCAGGCGGCCCAACAGTTAATGCGCTCCGGCTTTACCCAGGTCAGCGTGGTCAAAGGTGGCATGACCGACTGGCAACGCAACCAATTCCCAATCCAAACCGCTGCACCGCATCGAGGAGAGACCCACCATGCTTGAAGACACCCTTTTGGTTCAAGAACCCCTGATTCGCTCGGTTTTCTTTTTTGGCATCTTAGGGATCATGGCCCTCTGGGAACGCCTGTCCCCCAGCCGTCGCCTATCGGTGTCGAAGCCGCTGCGGTGGGGCAGTAATTTGGGGTTGGTGGTGCTGAATACGGTGCTATTGCGGGCGGGGTTTCCCCTGGCGGCGGTGGGGTTTGCGGCCATTGCGGCTGAACAGGGGTGGGGATTATTCAACGTGGTAGCGCTACCGGGGTGGCTGGCGATCCTGCTCTCTGTCATGGCGCTGGATCTGGTGATTTACTGGCAGCATGTGATGTTCCATGCCCTGCCCACCCTCTGGCGGTTGCACAAGGTTCACCACGCCGACCGCGATTTCGATGTCACCACTGGGCTACGGTTCCATCCCATCGAAATTTTCCTGTCCATGGGCATCAAAATTGCGGCGATTGCCCTGCTGGGTGCGCCCCCGGTGGCGGTGCTTATTTTTGAGGTGCTGCTGAATGCCACCGCCATGTTCAACCATGGCAACGTCAGTTTGCCCCGTTCGGTGGATCGCCTGCTGCGCTGGGTTGTTGTCACCCCCGACATGCATCGCATTCATCACTCGGTGATAACCCAGGAAACCAATAGCAACTATGGGTTTAACCTGCCCTGGTGGGACTACCTGTTTGGTACCTATCGAGCCCGCCCCGCCAAGGGCAACCAGGGCATGACCATTGGTTTGACGGAGTATCAAAACACGCTGCGGGTCGCTCAACTGCCCTGGGTGCTACTGCTGCCGTTTAGCAGGCAGACCGATGACACAACGCTCTCATCCCGTCCCAAGGCTGGTTGACGTGGCGGCAAGCACCAGATTCGCTCTTTACATTAGTTGGCTCACTCATTCGGTTTGAGGTTTCTCACCATGAAAACTCTGTTCATCCTTAACGATGCCCCCTACGGCACCGAAAAAGCCTACAACGCCTTTCGCATGGCCATGGCTCTGCAAAAAGAACACCCGTCAGTTGAAGTGCTGATCTTTCTGATGGCCGATGCCGTGACCTGTGCCCTGCCCAATCAATCTACACCCCAGGGCTATTACAACATCGAGCGAATGCTCAAAGCTGTCTTACACAAAGGCGGCCAGGTGAAAACCTGTGGCACCTGTGCCGATGCACGGGGCATTCGAGACTTGCCGTTGATGGATGGCATTGAACACAGCACGATGAGCCAACTTACCCAATGGACGGTTGAAGCCGATAAAGTTCTCACCTTTTAATGGCGGTTACGGTAAAGCCATCCGCCGTCCCTTCCACTTAACTAGAGCGTAACTATGCTAAAACCAGGCATGGCGGTCTTTGACGAGAACGCCGAACACTATGACCATCGGATGGGTTGGCGGAGTGTGACCCATACTGGTCAAGGCTTTGCTGCGTTGTGGTGGGGCTAACGCAGCCTAACTCAAGATTTTGCCGACCGACTCATAGGGGCATGGGCAGCGAACCCATTGACCCCTAATCTCTAGGCTCTGCGGACTTTGGAGGGACAGGCTATGATGAAGGACAAAGTTGACATTTCTTAATGTTGGCTTGTACTAAGACTGTCAAGGATCGTGCTTGTCTATGGCTGTATCGTCATCGTCCTCTGGGGGCATCAAAGGGTTCCTAGAGAACCGCATTCTCCAGGGTCAACCCCTCACCTCCGAGCTAGTGGCCATTTTGGTGGTCTATTTTGTGCAGGGCATTTTGGGGTTAGCGCGGCTGGCGGTAAGCTTTTTCCTCAAGGACGATCTGGGCCTGACTCCGGCGGAGGTGGCCGCATTAACGGGGATCGCCGCCCTGCCCTGGACGATTAAGCCCCTGTTTGGCTTTATTTCTGATGGCTTGCCCATTGGGGGCTATCGGCGACGGCCCTACTTGGTGCTGTCGGGCCTGTTGGGGGCGGCGGCGTGGCTGGCTCTGGCGACGGTGGTGCAGTCGGGCTGGGCGGCGATTTTGGCGATTACCCTCAGTTCCCTTTCGGTGGCCATCGGCGACGTGATTGTCGATTCCCTGGTGGTGGAACGGGCGCGGGGCGAATCCCAAGGCGAAGCAGGCACCCTGCAATCCTTGGCCTGGGGCGCTTCGGCGGTGGGTGGCCTAATGACGGCCTACCTGGGCGGCGTGTTGCTAGAGCAAGTCAGCACCCGCGCGGTGTTTGCCATCACGGCGACCTTTCCGCTGATTGTGTCCTGCGTCGCCTGGATTATCCAGGAAGATCCCGTGGAGGAATCCCCTACGTGGTCGGTAATTCAGGGGCAGATGGGGCAACTTTGGCAGGCCATTCGCCAGCGGGCGATCTGGATGCCTGCGCTATTTCTGTTTCTGTGGCAGGCCACCCCCACCGCCGATGCCGCCTTCTTCTTTTTCACCACCAACGACCTGGGCTTTCAGCCAGAGTTTCTGGGTCGGGTGCGGCTGGTGACGAGTGTGGCGGCGCTGCTGGGCATTTGGGTATTTCAGCGGTTTCTGCGGACGGTGCCCTTTCGCACCATTTTTGCTTGGTCAACGGTGCTCTCTAGCCTGCTGGGGATGTCGATGCTGCTGCTGGTCACCCACGCCAACCGCAGCCTCGGCATCGACGACCAGTGGTTTAGCCTGGGCGACAGCCTGGTGCTGACGGTGATGGGAGAGATTGCCTTCATGCCCGTGCTGGTGCTGTCGGCGCGGCTTTGTCCGCCCGGTGTGGAGGCCACCCTGTTCGCCCTGCTGATGTCGATTGTGAACCTGGCGGGGCTGCTCTCCCACGAGTTGGGGGCCTTGCTCACCCACTGGCTGGAGGTGACAGAAACCAACTTTGATCACCTCTGGCAACTGGTGCTGATCACCAACCTGACGACGCTGCTGCCCCTGCCCCTGTTGGCCCTACTGCCTGCGACATCCTCCCAAGGGGAAGGCAGCGAGGACGCCCAAATTCTGTGGCAATCCGCCGATCCGCCGCCCCATAACCCCGACCAAGAAACGGCTTCTGTTTAGCCGCTGACTTCCAACGCTAAGTCTTGGCCCTCACCCCCAGCCCCTCTCCCACGAGGAGAGGGGAGCCGGAAAAATCCTTCAAAGTCTCTCTCCCAATTTGGGAGAGGAATTTAGGGTGAGGGCTTCCCTGGTTTCCCGATCCATGAGGTTTCTTACCATGACCGCAACCCAACCCAAACCCACCACAAACCCCAAGCCCTACAGCCGCGAAGACTGGTGTAGCGGTTATCGCTCTCAGCCCAACGAGTACAGCTATTGGATTAGCGACATTGAGGGGGCGATTCCCACGGAGCTAGAGGGTACCCTCTTTCGCAATGGGCCGGGGCTGCTGGATGTGGCGGGGTATCCGGTGAAGCATCCCTTCGATGGGGACGGCATGATCAGCAGCATTGCCATCAAGGACGGGCGGGCCTATTTCCGCAATCGCTTTGTGCGGACGGCGGGTTATCTGGCGGAACAGCAGGCCAAAAAGCCCCTTTATCGCGGCGTGTTTGGTACCCAAAAGCCCGGTGGCCCCCTGGCCAATGCCTTTGACCTGAAGCTCAAAAATATCGCCAATACCAACATTATTTACTGGGCCGACCGCCTGCTGGCCCTGTGGGAAGCGGCACCGCCCCATCGCCTAGATCCCGTTACCCTAGACACCTTTGGGCTGGATACGTTTAATGGCCTAATCGCTCCAGAGGGAGCCTTCACCGCCCACCCCAGGGTCGATCCAGGTCATCACGGACAGCCGCGTCTCGTCGGATTTGCGGCCAAGGCGGGCCTCTCCAGCACCATCACCTTGTATGAGCTAGATACCGCAGGCAACGCCCTCGCCCAGCACAGCCACGTCGTCCCCGGCTTTGCCTTCCTGCACGATTTCGCCCTCACCCCCAACTACGCCATCTTCTTCCAGAACCCGGTGAGCTTTGGGCCACTACCCTTCCTGCTGGGCTTTAAGGGGGCGGCGGAGTGCATTCGCTTTGACCCCAAACAGCCCACCAAAATCCTGGTCATTCCCCGCAACGGCACCGACCCCGTGCAGGTGATCGACGCCGACCCCTGCTTTGTCTTCCACCACGCCAACGCCTTCGAGCGAGAGGGCAAACTGGTGATTGATTCGGTCTGCTACGACGGCTTCCCCAGCCTAGAGGACAGCGCCGACTATAAAACCGTGGACTTTGACAAAGTGCCCGCTGGCCAACTGTGGCGGTTTACGGTGGATTTGGCGACGAAATCAGCCCAGGCCGAAACCCTGATTTCCCGCTGCGTGGAGTTCCCCACCCTGCACCCCGACCGCATGGGCTTGGACTACCGCTATCTGTTCATCGGCACCACCGAGGCCGACCAAGGCAACGCCCCCCTGCAAGCGCTGCTGAAGTGGGACGCCCAGACCGGAAAAACCGAAGTCTGGAGTGCGGCCCCCCGTGGCTTTGCCGGAGAACCCCTGTTTGTGCCCCGTCCCGGTGCCACCGCTGAGGATGAGGGCTGGGTGCTAATGCTGATGTACGACGCCGAACGGGGCTGCTCCGACCTGGTGATCCTCGATGCCCAGGCGATCAGCGCTGGCCCCATCGCCCGACTGAAGCTGTCTAACCATGTGCCCTACGGGTTACACGGTAGCTTTGTGCCTCAATACTTTGGGCCAGAGGACTAGCGCCTCGGTATATCCAGAAACCCGGCTTTTAGGTCTTGCGGCTAATGGCGAGACTAGCGTGTTGCTAGGGAGACCGGGTTTCTGGGGGGCGTTGGGAACATCCGGTACTCCAATCGGTGGGGCATTCGTGCCATTAAAATGTACTACCCAGGGGTCTTCTCACGGGCAACCACAGGCTAGGGAAGACAAGAAAACCGCTGCCGCCTACAATAAACTGGGCTACACTGGGCAGCGTCGATCAGCCTCAATTGGCTGCGACCCTTCCCATACTTTGGATTCCTCCAGGGCATCGCTATGACTAACCAGGTTTTGCGGGTGAATCGGGCCACGGTGTTTAAGCTGCGGCCAGAGCCAGCCGATACCCTGCAACCGAATGAGCAATCGGCCATTGCGGCGGGCAGCACCTACCCTCTCCACTCCTACGCCTACGCCGACATCAACGGCCCCTTTAACGGTCACATTAAATTTGCCCTCAAAGACCGCACCATCAATGGCCTCAATACCTGGTTTGTCTTCAGTGGAGATGCCCAGGTGGAGGCCGACGGGGTCATTCTCTACCCCCTGGAGGATCAGGAAAGTATGCCCATCCTGTGGGTGAACCGCGACACCATCCTCAAGCGGCGACCCCTGGATTCCACCCTAATCGACCCTAGCGAACGGGCTTCAGCTCAGCGGGGGCAAACCTTTAACCTGCATTCCTACGCCTTTAGCGACTCCCAAGGCAACTTCAACAATCACATCAAGTTCGCCATCCGCGATACCCAGGACTTCATCCAGGGGCGCAGCACCTGGTTTGCCTTTACCCCCCACGCCTTTGTCACCTTCGATGGGGACGTGGTCTATCCCCGCGAAGATCCCAACGCCTTTATCCTGCGGGTTAACCGAGACACCCCCTTCAAGCGTCGGCCCCTGCAATCCAGCCAACTCCCCGCCGATGAAATGGTTCCTGTGACCCTGGGCAGCACCTTTGTCTTAGCCAGCTATGCCTTCGCCGATGCCCAGGGCAGCTTTAACGCCCACATTCGCTTTACCTTTAAGTACGTCAAGGACGATTTAGCCGGATTTAACACCTGGTACGTCTTTGAAGGTCATGCCCAGGTCGAGCAAGCGGGCCGAGTGGTCTATCCACGACCTGTGGCACCGCCGCCGCCCCCACCGCCGCCGCCGCCGCCGCCCCAATACACCGGACGGCCTTTCCGGCTACCGGGCTATACCTCCACCTTCTACACCGACCAGCCGATTATTCCGGGGGGCAGTTTCACCTGGGGTGAGGCCACCCGCGATGCTACCCGCATTCCCCCCACCAAGGCTATTGTGGACAACATCATCGCCCTAGCCAAAGCCCTACAGCCTGTACGCAATCGACTAGGACGGCCCTTTCGGGTCACCTCTTGGTATCGGCCCCCAGCGGTGAACGCAGCCGTGGGCGGGGCAACGCGCAGCCAGCACCTAGTGGGCAATGCCGCCGATTTACAGGTGCAGGGCATGAGCGGTCGCCAAGTGGCCAATGCCGTCATGTTGACCTGGCCCGGTGGCATCGGCATCTACAGCAACATTCCCAACATCATCCACCTCGATTTGGGGCCAAAGCGCACCTGGGGATTCTAAGCCCCTCCCCAAGCCCAGGGAGGGTGCGGGTCAGGCAAAGGTGACCGTGACCTGGTGGGGCTGGAGGTACTGCTGATCAAGGGCGGATTGATCGAGGGATGCTACGGAATCCAGTTGGGTGGCGAGGTTCTTCAGGGCATCCAGTTGGGTGTTTAGCATCCCGTTAATATCTACCGTTAGGGTGAGGCGAGCGGTGGTGACGTGGCCCGCCACCCGTTGAGACATCAGGGTTTGCCAGAATTCTTCGTAGGGTAACCAGGCGTAGTCGGCCAGGTTGAGGTTCAGATTGGGTGACCAGGGGCGGCCTGGATAAACCAACACCTCTGGGGCCGTAGCGGTGCCGAGGGGCTGAATCTCGACACGGGTGGCCCCCAGGTTGACCAAAAGGCGCAGCAATTCCTGCTTCCGTTCGTTGAACAGGGCGGAAAAATAGTTGGCTACGGGCAGGTAGACCTGGGGCTTGGCGGGCAGGGAATGCTGGCGATAGTAGCGCTGGCTAACCGGATGCCCCGGCGGAAACTGAAGCCCCGTGGGCAGGGCAGTCACCGGAGCTTTATCGACCAGGGTGTGGTACCAGTCATCTAGGTCAATCCGGGCGAGGGCTTGGTAGAGCAGTCGCGAATCGTGATCACGCTTGCGAATCAGGTGGGTTTCGCTCATTTCGGCGGGCAGGTCATCCCCTAAGAGCAGCACAATGGCCCAAAACAGGGCAGCGGTGCTACCGGGCAGTTGCAGAGCGGTCAACACCTCCAGGGAATTGACCGCCAACCCCGTGTGGATCATCAAATTCTGGACAGATCGACGTAGATCCAGCTCTGCCCGCGAAATCACGACGTCCCCAGCCCGGAAATTATGCTCAATGGGATCTTGGAAGTCGTTGGCGGTTTGCCCCGGAGCCAACACATGGAGCAGGGGCCGATAGCTAAAGCCCGTCGCGGAGGTAGAGGGGCGTCGTCGAGAAGATTCAGACCGAGATCGGAAAATCATGGCTATGTCAGAAGAATTCTGGAAAACAATATCCTGCTGTCAAGGGAGAGCTAGGAACGAGATCCTTTCTCCGAGGAAGCCTGTGCTCGTCGCTGGCTAATTTGGGCCATGAAAAATTCCTCCAGGCTGGGGCGAGACTGTTGTAGGGAAATCAGTTCACTCCCCATTTGCGAGAGTTGTTGTACGAAGGCATAGGGACTGCCCGTCAGGTGACCATGCCAAAGATCTCCCTGCAAGGTCAGGTTATCTAGCCAGGGATCGATCTGGCTGAATTGACCGCCCCGCCCCTTTACCTGGTATTCATCGGCGGTGCCCAGCAGGTCGCTGAGGTGGCCCACACAGACTAAATTCCCCTGATCTAAAATAGCGACCCGATCACAAATTACCTCCACATCGGACAGAATATGGCTGTTAAAAAAGATAGTTTTCCCCTCTCGTTTTAGGGCCAAAATAATTTCCCGCACCTGAAACCGCCCAGTGGGATCAAGACCCGACATGGGCTCATCTAAAAAGACCAAATCGGGGTCGTTGACGAGGGCTTGGGCAATGCCAATGCGTTGCAGCATTCCCTTGGAATATTGCCGCAGTTGTTTCTTTTTCGCGGCTGTTTGGGATAGCCCCACCAAATCCAAAAGCTCGACAATGCGGCGCTGGCGGGCAGCGGCAGAGAGGCCAAACAATCCAGCGGTGTATTGCAAAAATTCCCACCCGGTCAAAAAGTCGTAGAAGTAGGGATTTTCCGGCAGATAGCCCAGCCGCTGCTTCACGGTGTGATCCCCCAGGGGACGGCCCAGCAATTGCGCCTGCCCCGCCGTAGGTCGAATAATGCCCAGCAGGGTTTTCAGCAGCGTCGTTTTTCCGGCACCGTTAGGGCCAAGTAAACCAAAGGTCTCCCCCTGGTAGATGGTGAGGGAACAATGTTGGAGCGAGGTGATCCGCTGATTCAACCAAAACCCCGTGCGGTAGGTTTTGCCTAAATCCTGGGTTTCAATCACCACGGGGCGCTCCGCCGCACCAGAAGCCGGGGAGGACACAACGTTGCTCATGCTGCTCATAGAACCGCAACCCCACCACAAGGACATCAACATCTGTCTTAGAATACACAGACAGCCCCTAGGGTTGGCCCTAGGCCGAACAACATCTTAAGAAAGTTGCCATAGAAAACTGCCATGGATCGCTCAAAAATTGTTGCTATCGTCACCGGAGCCATTTCCCTGCTGCTGGCGGTGGGATACCTGTTGCTGGTGCAACTCCTAGACTTCCGGGGAGACATGATGCCTGCCCCCCTTTCCCTCCTGTTTCCCCCCTTGCCCGTTTAGAGGGCCCAGGGAATCCATAGCCTAGTTTGCTTAGTATTCCCTAGCTGCGGCTCGCCCGCCTAACTTCGACTATCCCCCATAGAGGCGTCCTAGGGACAGCCTTGGGGAAAATCTATCTCCTAGATGGCCGCGAGGATAAATTGACCAGAAACAGCCATTAAGATTAGAAAAATCTATAGTGGATGGAAGATCTCCCGTCTATCCCCCAAAGGGCAGACTGGACTAAGGCTAACGGCTCCTAGGGGCAGAATTCTATCCCGGTGATTTCCCGCGACCATCCCAGAATCGCCACCTGGTTAACTTTCCCATAGTATTATTGCGATTAAAATCAAAAAGTTTATTCCTTAGCAAACCAGCAGGACACCATGGCTATGCAATCGTTAGAGACTGAAACCACCTTTGACTATCAGTCTGAGAGCTACAAAGACGCCTACAGCCGCATCAATGCGATTGTGATTGAGGGTGAGCAGGAGGCCTACGACAACTACTGCAAGCTGGCGGAACATCTGCCCGACCATGGCGCGGAACTGCTACGTTTGGCCAAAATGGAAAACCGCCATATGAAAGGCTTCCAAGCCTGCGGCAAGAATCTGTCCGTCACCCCCGATATGGACTTTGCGCGGGAATTCTTTGCCCAACTGCACCGCAACTTCCAAGACGCCTGGGCCGAGGGCAAGATCGTCACCTGCCTACTGATTCAGTCCCTGATCATCGAAACCTTCGCCATTTCGGCCTACAACATCTATATCCCCGTGGCCGACGACTTTGCCCGCAAAATTACTGAGGGCGTGGTGAAGGACGAATACATGCACCTCAACTTTGGCGAAGAATGGCTGAAGGCCAACTTTGACGCCTCCAAGGCCGAATTGGAGCAAGCCAACCGAGAAAACCTACCTCTAGTGTGGGCCATGCTGAACCAGGTGGCCGACGATGCGCGGGTGCTGGGCATGGAAAAAGATGCCCTGATCGAAGACTTCATGATCACCTACGGGGAAGCCCTCGCCAACATCGGTTTCTCCAGCCGTGAAGTGATGAAGCTCTCTGCCCAAGGGCTCGCTGCCGCCTAGACCATCGATTATCCCCAGGCTTCTATCTTCCCTTGTGGAGAGGATTGCTCCCCCCTAGTCCCCCTTGTGAAGGGGGGAACCGGAATCAAAGTCCCCCTTCACAAGGGGGATTTAGGGGGATCTCCAGGGGGCTACGGATCCATCTGAGTTCTGTGTACACGGTAGCCCCCTGGGGAGGGTCGCCGCCGAGTCGTCGGCAGGGGTTTCCCCTCGGCTAGTTTCCATTGGGTCGGTAGCGGTTTATTCTAGGTAAATTGTTCACCTGCACCACCTCCCCTGGCGCACCCTACGCAGTAACGTAATTTGCAATGTTTGGCCTAATCGGACATCTCACTAGCCTCGATCATGCTCAAGCCGTCGCTCGTGATCTGGGCTACCCAGAATACGCAGACCAGGGAATTGATTTTTGGTGCAGTGCGCCGCCGCAAATTGTAGACACCATCAAAGTGACCAGTGCCACGGGGCAGCAAATCGAAGGCAAGTACGTGGAGTCCTGCTTTTTGCCGGAGATGCTAGCCTCTCGACGCATCAAAGCGGCCACCCGCAAAATCATCAACGCCATGGCCCATGCCCAAAAGCACGGCATCGACATTACGGCCCTGGGCGGCTTTTCCTCGATTATTTTTGAAAACTTCAACCTCAGCCAAATTCAGCAGGTACGCAACGTCACCCTAGAGTTTGAGCGCTTCACCACGGGCAACACCCACACCGCCTACATCATTTGTCAGCAGGTAAAGGCGGCCTCGGCCATGCTGGGCATTAACCTGTCTGATGCTACCGTAGCCGTCTGTGGCGCTACCGGAGACATTGGCAGTGCGGTATGTCGCTGGCTAAATGCCCGTACCGATATCAAAGACTTGCTGCTGGTGGCCCGCAACCAAGAGCGGCTGCAAAACCTCCAGTCAGAACTGGGACGCGGCACCCCCATGGATCTGGAGACCGCCCTACCCAAGGCCGACATTGTGGTGTGGGTGGCCAGTATGCCTAAGGGCGTCACCGTTGACCCCACCACCCTGAAGCGCCCCTGCCTGATGATCGACGGCGGCTATCCCAAAAACCTCGATCAGCAGTTCAGCTTCGAGGGCGTCCATGTTCTCAAGGGCGGCATCGTCGAGCATTCCCTCGACATCGACTGGAAAATCATGAGCATCGTCAACATGGACGTGCCCGCCCGCCAGCTTTTTGCCTGCTTTGCCGAAGCCATGCTGCTGGAATTTGAGAAGTGGTACACCAACTTTTCCTGGGGTCGCAACCAAATCACCCTCGAAAAAATGGACATGATCGGCCAAGCCTCCGTGAAGCATGGCTTCCGGCCCCTGCTGGATCTCAACCGCCAACCCCTCGCCGCCAAAGCCTCCTAGCGTGGTTTCCCTAACGCCCCAAACCCGTCCCCACGATCTAGGGTCAGCGTTGGCAGCCATGGCGCAACTGGCTACAGAGGCGACACAGCAGCCAGCGGGTTCCCTCGATGGCCGATCCCTGGCGGATCGCGACCCAGACAAAATTGACCGGATGCTGCCCTTTCTCGACTGGGCCTACCACCACTACTTCCGGGTCAAAACCGACGGCTGGGAACATATCCCTACCCAGGGGCCAATGCTGATCGTGGGTTCCCACAATGGCGGACTGGCCGCGCCCGATACCCTGATGATGACCTACGACTGGCTGCGCCGCTTTGGCAGTCAGCGTCCGGCCTACGCCATGATGGACCCCCGAATTTGGCGCGTTTTTCCGGCCCTAGGGCGGATGGGATCCTGGGTAGGCTGCTTGCGGGCCAATTCCCCCGCCGCCGTTCGTGCCCTGCGCCAGGATTTCCCGCTACTGGTCTATCCCGGCGGTGCGCGAGATGTGTTTCGCCCCCATCACCTGCGCGACCAAATTTGCTTTTTCGGCCAAAAGGGCTTCATCAAACTGGCCCTGCATGAAAAAGTCCCCATCGTGCCCGCGATTTCCTACGGTGCCCACGATACCCTCTGGGTGCTAGACGACTTCTACGACCTCGCTGATACCTGGCGACGACAGCAGGGCTGGAACTGGCCCCTCAACCTCGACCCAGGCACCATCCCCCTATACCTCGGCTGGCCCTGGGGCATTGCCCTTGGCCCCCTACCCAACCTGCCCTGGCCCAAGTTTCTACACACCCGCGTTTGCCCACCCATCACCTTCCCTCGCTATGGCCTCGCCGCCGCCCAAGACGAGGACTACGTCAACACCTGCTACGAGCACGTTCGCGCCACCATGCAGCAAGAACTCGACCACCTCTTCGCCCTCTACGAATAGCCCGACTCCCGACTCCCGACTCCCGACTCCCCGCTTCCCTTAGACCCATGACCATGAGTAACCCCGCTCTCCCCGCCGCCGCCGCTGGCCTCACGGAAGCCACCTCCGTGGCCATGGCCACCGCCATCCAGTCCGTCGAAGTCCAAACCTCCCTAACGGAAAACCCCATTCCCACCGCCTACGCCCTAGCTGGATCTGGGGACGAACCCGTTTTGCTGATTCACGGGTTCGATAGTTCCCAACTGGAATTTCGGCGGCTGTGGCCGTTGCTGGCCCAGTCTCACCAAACCTGGGCGGTGGATTTGCTGGGATTTGGCTTTAGCGACCGCATCCAGTGTCCCCAACTCTCCCCAGCGGCCATTAAGCAACACCTCTACGCCTTCTGGCAACAAATGATCCGGCGTCCGATGGTGCTGGTGGGAGCTTCTATGGGGGGAGCCGCCGCCATCGATTTTGCCCTCACCTACCCCGATGCCGTGGCCTCTTTGGTGCTGATCGACAGTGCCGGATTTGCCGCTGGCCCCGCCATGGGAAATCTGATGGTACCGCCCCTGGATAGTCTGGCGACGGGATTTTTGCGGAGTGCCTGGGTGCGCCGCAGCATCAGCAAATCCGCCTATTTCGATAAAGCCTTCGTCACCCCCGATGCCGAACTCTGCGCCGCCCTGCATTTGGACTGCCCCCGCTGGAAGGAAGCCCTAATCGCCTTCACCAAGAGCGGCGGCTACAACTTCCTCGACGACAAAATTGCCCAGATCACCCAACCGACCCTCGTGATTTGGGGCAAACAGGATCGGATTTTGGGGACTCGCGATGCAGGGCGTTTCCAGCAAGCTCTCCCCCACAGCCATCTGGTGTGGATCGACGCCTGCGGCCATGTGCCTCACCTGGAACAGCCCCAACACACCGCAGAGGCCATCCACACCTTCCTGTCCCGCCTCTGCCCCACCAGCGCCTAGCGTCGGTAGGGCAACGCCTGAGCCGGACTTTTGCGCTTAGAGTACGCCAATTCATTAAGCATCCATGCTAAGTCCTCATCCCCCAGGGAGAGGGGCAGGGGAGAGGGCGAAGAGCCATGGTCAGTGGATGGTTATTTTCATGGAACACCCTTATCCCAGCCCCTGGCTAGGACGATACGGCAAAGAATAGGGTGATGCCCAGGGCGCTAGTTAGCCCGCCCAAGGCCGTACTTGCTATCCAATACCCCCTAAACCCACTCGCCTTCGCTGCCGCCACGGATCCCCCCGTTAGCCACAGCCCCTCCAATCTGGGATCGTCGCTGAGACCGATGGATTTTGGGTGAAAATCCGAAGAAAACCCTGTGGATAGGTACATCCGTCTCGTTCCGTGGAACACTGGATCACACTTGGGGATGCATTCTGCTGTCGGTTATGAGTCTTTGTATAAACCCACATTGTCACCAGCCCAACCATCCCAATAACAGCGTTAGTCAGGAGTGCCAGTCCTGTGGTTCTGATCTGATATTGCAGGGACGCTATCGGGTGATGCGGTTGATTAGCAGCCAGAGCGGCTTTGGCCGGGTCTACGAAGCCTACGAGCGCAACGTGCCCAAGATTCTCAAGGTGCTGAAGGAAAGCTATAACCACCACGACAAGGTGCTGGAACTGTTTCAGCGGGAGGCCCAGGTGTTGAGCCAGCTTAGCCATCCGGGGGTGCCCCATGTGGATGCCGATGGCTATTTTCAGTATTTTCCTAAGAACAGTGCCCAACCCTGCCACTGCTTGGTGATGGAAAAAATCGACGGCCCTAATCTGAAGCAGTGGATGGTGCAGCAGGGGAATCATCCCATTAGCGAAAAGCAGGCGATGCTGTGGCTTACCCAGCTTACGGATGTGCTGCATTTGGTGCATCGACACCATTATTTCCATCGTGATATCAAGCCGGAAAACATTATGCTGCGGTCGTCGGGGCAGTTGGTGTTGGTGGATTTTGGCGCGGCTCGCGAGATGACCCAAACCTACATGGGCGACCTCGACAACAGCAACATTACCACCGTGAGTTCGGCGGGCTATACCCCCCCGGAGCAGGAGCAGGGCCAAGCGGTGCCCCAGTCGGATTTCTATGCCATGGGCCGCACCCTCATTTACCTACTCACCGCGAAGTTGCCCAACGATCCCACCGTCTACGATCCCCGCAGTAATGCCTTTCAATGGCGGGAGCACGCCCCCCAGATCTCTCCGGCCCTGGCGGATTTTGTGGACGAACTGATTGCCCCCGCCGCCGCCCACCGACCGCCCACTACCGCTGCCATCCTAGATCGCCTAGGGCAAATTCGATCCGCCCAGATCACCCGTCCACCCAACCTGCCTCAACCTGCTCCCCCTTGGCCCCAAACGACCCTCAACCCACCGGAGTCGGCGACTCACATGGAGCCCGTCCAAAGCTTTTTGCCTCCCTGGCTGGATGGTCGGCCCTGGTTGCTGGCGGGGCTGACGGGGCTGGCCCTGGCACTTCCGCTCACCTGGTATGCCCTCAGCCGAGGTGGATCGACGGGCCAGCCATCCCCTGTTACCCAGAGGGTCGGCCTCCAGCAGGTGACGGTAACGCCCACCCTAACCCTGGCGGGACATACCCAAGACATTTCCGATCTACTGCTGTTGCGGGATGGCAAAACCCTCGTTACCGCTAGTTCCGATGCCACCGTTCGCCTGTGGGATTTGGAGGCGGGCACCCTCATGCAGACCCTCACCCAGTCCAAGAATGTCGTCAAATCCCTGACCACCACCACCGATCAAGCCGTCCTGATTAGCACCGGGGATGACCGTGCCCTCCGCTTTTGGGCCTTGCCCGCTGGCGAACCCCTAGGGCAAATTGACAACGCCCACAGCATTCCCGCCACGGCGGTGGAGGTCAGCACCAATAACCGCTGGTTGGCCAGTGGCGACGGCGACGGCACCATTCACCTGTGGCCCCTGATTACCGCCAATGGGGGGCTGAACCTAGCGACCATGGCTGAGGCTGGCCCTAGCTACACCTTCAAAGCCGAGGGCACCATCAACGACCTGCTGTTTAGCCGCGACAACCGTTGGCTGGTGAGCGGTGGGGCTACCTTGCAACTGTGGGATCTCTCGATGCTTGATCCGGCCAATTCGGCCCTGGTGCCCGACCCCATTACCCTGGAGGGCCACACCAGCTTTGTGAACCGTATCGCCATCAGCGACGACAACCAAACCCTCATCACCGCCTCCGCTGATAAAACTGTGCGACTGTGGAACCTAACCACCCAAACGTCCCAGGCTGTCTTAGAAGGCCACCAAAGCTACGTCAATACTCTGCGGGTGGATGGCCCCTACCTGTGGAGTGCCGATGCCAACAAGGTGATTTTGGTGTGGGATTTGCAGCAACGGGCTCCCGTGCGGCAGGTGAATGGGTTTGTCACGGATATTTGGCGGTTTACCGTCCTTCCCAACGGCCACCTCGTCACCATTGGCGGCAAGCAACCCCTGGTGCGGGTTTGGCAAGGGGCCGAACCCATGGAACCCTAAACCCCTCGGCCCTAAACTCCTCGGCCCTCAATTATGTCGCCCAAACCAACCGCTAGTCCTGGGGTTCAGGTTCGGGGTGTAGCGGCTTGTTGGGCAGAAAAATCACCCAATCTTCCGCCACATGGTAAGTGTCTCGTCCGCTGGTTTTGGCCCGATAGAGGGCTTGGTCGGCGGCGGCAATCATGGCACTGGGGAACCGTTGCGACTGGGGAATGGCCGTGGCAAGGCCCATGCTAATCGTCACCCGCTGCTGGACAGAGGCCCGGTGGGGGAGGGCAAGATCCTCCAATAGACGGCGAATATGTTTGGCCACCGCAATCGCGCCCTGGGTATCGGTATAGGGCAAGATGATGGCAAACTCCTCCCCACCATAGCGAGCGACTAAGTCCGCCGGACGCTGAGCCGCCTGTTGAAAGATAATGGCCAACTGCTTCAGGCATTCATCCCCAGCTTGGTGTCCGTAGGTGTCGTTGTAGGGTTTGAAATAATCGGCATCGCATAGAATCAGGCTGAGGGGATGCTGCTCTCGGCCTAGGCGCTGCCATTCCTGATCTAGGTAGGCGTCGAAATACCGACGATTGGCCGTTTGGGTGAGGCCGTCACTGTGGGCCAATCGCTGCAATTCTTGGTTGAGCTGGGTCAGTTCCAGGTTGCGCTCCTCCACCCGTTGCTCCAACTGGGTCAGGCTATCCCGAAGCTGGCGAGCCATAGTCGCAAAGGATCGGGATAGGTCGCCAATGGCATCGGATCGATCCATTTCCAAAATGCGATCCCAGTTTCCTTGGGTAATGTCTTGGGCACCTTGGCTGAGTTCGTTAATGGGCTGTACCACCCAGCGGGCCAAGATCAACCCGCTCAGCCCCGTGAGGGCTAGGGCCAGTAGATAAAGCATTAGGGTTAGCTGGTTTTGGTCGTTGATGTCGGCCATAAAGTCGGCCTCTGGAATTACCACCGCCAGCGTCCAGTCCAGCCCTAGGCGATCCGTAAAGGGACTGATCTGTACCAGGTAACGCTTACGATCTAGGGTCAACACCAAGCGATTCGGCAAGGTTGATCCCACTGGGGAGGTTTGGACTGGGGGCGCATAGCGCTGGATCTCCTGGGCCACCTGCCGGATTAGGGGGTTGGTGCTGTCTTTGGCCTTCAACAGGATTGGATCCTCGCCTTCTTCCACCAAAATGGGCTCCGGCGTGGAGGCCGCTAGCAACGTTCCTTCCGCATCGACGAGGAACGCAAGGCCCGACTGGCTCACAGTCAAACTCTGCAAAAACCCATTGAGTTCTTCGGACAGAATAATATCCGTGGCACAGACTCCCAAGATCTTTCCCGTCGCCGGATCAAACACCGGGGCATTGGCGGTAATGGTGGGCAGGCGGGTTTCAAAATCGGGGTAAATCTTACTCCAGTTGGGTTTGCCCTGGGCCTTGGTTTGGATATACCAGGGCCGTAATCGAGGATCGTAGGTTTTGTCGCCCACCACGCTCAGGCGGCTACGTCGTCCGGCGGGGGTAATATCGTAAAAGTGCATGTAGCGCCCGGTGTGCAGGCTAGCCTCCTGGATTTGCAGCATCCGCCCCGCCCCGCCCAGGGAACGGCCCACCCCCAGAAAGATGCCCTCTGCCTCCGTGGCGCAGTAGACAAAGTTGGTGGAGGGAAAGATATTCATCTGCTGCCAAAAGATATGCTCTCCCTGGCCCGTGGCTAGGTCAATATCGCCCTGGAGCAGCGCATTGGCATTCAGTTGGTTAATGATGTGGGGCTTGGCGACGGTCTCCTTAATTTCCTGCAAAATGCGGGTAGCCAGTTCACCCTGTAACTGCCGTGCCATGGTGTATACAGCGGCCTGACCATTGCGATAGGAGAAATAGGCCACAACCCCCACCGCCATCGCCACCTGGATGGCAAAGGGCAAAATGATCGCCGTCTGGAGCGGCAGTCGAGCAAGCAATTTTTTGGCAACCGCTCTCATGGCGATAATACGTGCTGGAAAAACGACCGAACAGGAACTAGGGTTAGCATACCCGCCTTGTCCCCAGCACTAACATCAGGGTTTCCCCTTACTCATGGTTTCTCCTTACACCGCCAGAAATTCCTGAATCACGTCGTTGGTCAATTCTTGGGTGGGGCCATTGGCCACGATGCTACCCCGCTGCATGGCGTAGTAATAATCGGCCTGACGGACAAAATGCAGGTGTTGTTCGACCAACAGCACCGAAATCCCGGTGGTTTTGACGATTTTCTTCACCGCCGCCTCAATGTCCAGAATAATCGACGGCTGAATCCCCTCCGTGGGTTCGTCCAACACCAGCAGTTTGGGCCGACCCATGATGGCGCGGGCGATGGCCAACTGCTGCTGCTGCCCGCCGCTGAGGTCGCCCCCCATTCGATCCAGCATGGTTTCTAGCACCGGGAACAGTTCGTAAATTTCGGCGGGAACTTCTTTGACGGGTTTGCCGCGACTGCCAAGGGCTTCTTGACCAATCAGCAAGTTCTCTCGCACCGTCAACCGAGGAATCACCTCTCGTCCCTGGGGCACGTAGCCAATCCCCAGCCGCGCCCGACGATCCGGCGGCTGGCTGTTCACCCCCTGGCCCTCAAACCGAATGTCCCCGGTGCGGGGTCGCAGCACGCCCATGATGTTCTTCAGCAGGGTGGTTTTTCCTACCCCATTGCGGCCAATTAAACAGACCATCTGCCCCTTCGGCACGGTCATGCTCACATCCCGCAAAATGTGGCTTTCACCATAGTAAAAGTTCAGCCCCGCAATCTCCAGCATCGGTGCCGTCAGGGGGTCTTGGTAAGTAGGAGTGGGGAGAGTGGTAGTCATATTAGGTGGATGGAAGTAGGTTTTAGAATCGGCGAATCAATCCATTTGTAGAGTGCATAACGCTGAGGCGAGGCTAGGGCCAACGCAAAGCAATGCACCAGTCTTGCAAGAACAATTTAGGTTGACTCACAGACTGGATAAACTTGATTAAGGGCAAGAGATAACTCGTACTCAAATAACTCAATACTAGGTATCAACGAGCAAGCAAGTATTAAGTCTTCAGTAATTTTTCTGGCCACAATAGCACCTCTAACCTTTTGATCTATTTCTGCTTGATTTTTCTGTATCCAGCCTACATATCGCAGTAATTGACCTATAACGCGATCATAAGCACGAGATACTTTCAACTCAATAACGACAAAATCACCATTGCGATCTACCGCGAGAATATCAATGAAACGGCCTCCGACAGGAAACTCAACACCTGTTATTCCTTCTTCCTCATAGAGCCTTAACCCTGGCTCTATAATTTGCAAGTTTTTCGCTAGATAATCACGTAGATCAGATTCATAGGCAAATTCGGTCGAGGTGCCTTGATTCTCCTCCTCTTCCATCACCTCTAACGACTGATTTTCTATAGAATTTGTCGAGGCATGAATGGGAGATGGGTCTTGATTGATATCATACAGGCGAAAGTGATTACCATTAATTTGAAAGAACAGGTCATCTTCACCAGCTTTTGGAGAATAATGAAGCCTGCTTGGAGCGTTGACCGACAATCGAATTAAGTGAGCAGTAATAGTACCCTTCTTGATTTTTGGATAATGCTGTGCGAACCAGTCAACCGCCTGCTGTCTAGTAAAGCTCTGATCATTTTTTAGATCAAAGACATCTGCCATATCCTTCATCAATAATCGAACTGGTTTATTGTAAATTGCCATGCCTAGGAAAATCAGATGAGTTGTAATTTGACAAGTGCTGAACCATTGACTAATCCAATTTACGGATCATCTAAAAAGGCTTTGAGCGCATCTTTGTATCTGTTCTTTAGCCTCCTTGAGATCAAGCCTCCACGTTGGACTTTGCTAACACAGCAGGAGAACATGAGCTTTTCGATATGGTACTGCCTGGGGTTACTAATTTGGCCAACTGCACAGCATCCATTTCGCGGGCAAATTGATAGGCAACCACTGACTCACGAATAACGAAAGGAGGAACATCTGGGCCTGGAGAAAGAATACAGGTCATTTCAGAATTACTCCTTCGAGTCGTCACATTAACAAATAGATAAGCTGATATGCATTTAAATTGCATTGATTGTGTTTCCTTTGTTTTTGATCTTGCGATCCCAGTTGATGACAAGCTGCCCTTCGTTCAACAGGTTATGAACAAGCGCTTCTAGATCCTCAATCGACTCAAATAGACGATTGGCAATGAATTCCTTTGCAGAGTGCCAAACTAACTCGATTAAATTATAGTCCGGACTGTAGGGTGGCAGAAATTCTAAAACAATGTTGGGCATCTCCTTCGCTATCTTCTCTAGAATCTCTGCCTTTTTATGAATACTTGCATTGTCTAAAATGATAAGAATCTTAGGGCCATCCTGCTCAAAGTCTTCAA
>NZ_JACJRS010000053.1 GCF_014697375.1 Phormidium sp. FACHB-1136 | reverse complement strand
AAAGCCGATTCCGCTCAGAAGCGCTAAGCTGGGCATAACTCATAGGGTGTCTTTTTGTTGTAGGAAACATCAGACTATCCTATGAGTCCCTCTGCGGGAAGCTTCTAGGTGTTGCACTTCATTCTAGAATTGGCGATCTTTAATTGTGTATTTAGATTGAATATAAAGAGACTCACGCTTGTCTTTGCTCAAGCATTCAAGATCAACCCCTTTGTCATGTGAATGCTGCTTAAGAATTGGAGTTTGAAATCTTTCCCCTATTGTTGTATGTGGGGTGAGTTTTCTAACTAATTGTGCAAAGCTTGCACCTCGCTCATAAGAATTTAAACTGGAGAAATGATTGTTGAAGTGAGATAGTAGACTTCCATAACTCTGAAGGAAGTCTGGGAGTTGGTCTTCGTTTTTTTGCATAAACTAATAGCTGTATAGTCAACAAGGAGACATGATAACAACATGACTCCCTGCAATGATTCCATTGTAACAACACTCCGGACAGTTTTTGGGGGAGGGGTTGGAGAAAAGCTATCCACCGCATAAAGTGCGAGTGTACGTAAAACACGGTGCACCGATGGATAGCCTCAAGACGGTTCTAGCGGGTCTGCTGACGACAGCAGGCTATTTAGCAAACCGCAGCCCGTAGGGTGCATTCGCGGCACCACCATCCTTCGCCAATACGGGACAAATCTCCTTGGCCGCAATGCACCGCCACCTCGGCATGGTTCTCTAGAATGGCTCTATTGTAGGCTTTTTAGAGCTTGGAGGTTGAAGTGACCCATTTTAGCCCTATCTCAGCCATAACCCTGGAATCTAGTTATCACCCCCTAGATCCCAGGGTTCTTAGACTGTGGGCAACCGATTTCGGTTTTTCCCAGCTAGAACCCTGGGATCTTATGAGAAACGTTTTAGGTGCAGCTCTCGTCAATGGTGGGCGGTGCCCACTCTAGGATTGGTGTTAGGGTCGGTAAAGTCGATTATCCGCTGATAACCACTGCCCTATCGCCGCCAAGCCAGGGCCAAAGCGATAAAATGCCAAGTTAGCGAGAGCTAGGCTGTTTTCCTCGTTCCCCAGGGACGTTTCACGATGGGCGAATTTGACCAACACCACGGACGGTTTTCGGGACATCGAACGTCCTGGCGGCAGGCGTTACCCCAAAGGCGGCGGCGGTGGCTGGGGGTGGCTAGCGGAATTGTGGGTGGAATCACGCTTTCCCTAGGGCTGGGCTGGGGCAGTGCGATGCAAGCCGCCCAAAACCCAGTAATTCAGGTGGGCATTGTGCAGCGGTTTGGGGAGGAATTGCAGGATCGCCTGGTGATTGAGGCTCTGCCGGGGGAGCAGTTGACCCTGCGCTTTGACACCAACGGCCAAGCCCAAACGGTGACGACGACGAAGGTTATCCTGGGTCTGACGCCGACGCCCCTGGCTGAGGCCAAGCTGCAAGAACGAGTAGTGCTCAGCAACCATCGCAGCTTTGAAAGTGCCGAATATAGCGCCCACGAATGGCGACAGCGGGGCATTGAGCCGGAAATTGCCCAACCGGGGGGCTGGGAGATCTGGGCCAATCGCGAAGCCTACGATAGCCCCTTGGTGCGGCGGCTGTTGGTGCAAAACCTGAAGGAAAACGGCTTTAATGAGGTGCATCTGGATAGCCGGGTGCTGGGGCAGATCCCTAAGGCCTACTTTGAGGCCAATGGCTACCGCTACCACCGCGACACCCTGGATCTGCAATCCAGCAGCGGCGTGATTCGGGTGATTCAATCGGGCGAGGAAACAGTGAACCGCACCTACGGCGGCACCCTGCGACTTCAGCCCAACACCTACGGCACCTATACCCTGGTGAATGCGGTACCCATCGAAACCTACCTGCGCGGCGTGGTGCCCCACGAAATTGGCCCCGGTGCCCCCGTCCCCGCCATCGAGGCCCAGGCGATTTTGGCCCGCACCTACGCCCTGCGCAACCTGCGTCGCTTTGAAATTGACGACTACGAACTCTGTGCCGATACCCAGTGCCAGGTCTATCGCGGCCTGACGGGCACGGCAGCGGTGACGGATCGGGCGATTTTGGCCACCAGCGGCCAGGTGCTCACCTACCAAAACGAACTGGTGGATGCCCTCTATTCCTCCACCACGGGCGGAGTCACCGCCCCCTTCAGCGACGTGTGGAACGGCCCCGACCGCCCCTACCTGCGGTCTGTGGTGGATTCTGCCACCGGAGCCTGGGACTTGACCCAACGGCCCCTCAACAGCGAGGAGAACTTTCGGGCCTTCATTGCCCTAAACCGGGGCTTTAACGAAGAAACCTGGCGGCTATTTCGCTGGAACAACGCTAGCACCCTCACGGAACTGGCCAACGAACTGAAGACCTTCCTGGGTCGTCGTCAGCATTCCATGGCCGGGTTGAACCGGGTGATTGGGGTGCGGGTGGTGGAACGGGCGGCCTCCGGTCGGGTGCAGGCGTTGGAAATCGAAACCGATATCGGCATGGTGCGTCTGGAGAAGGACGAAATTGTCCGGGTGTTGATGGCTCCCCGCAGTCTGTTGTTTTATGTGGAACCCATCTACGATACGGCCACCCAGGAACCCCCCAATGATGCCGCCAGTGGAACTTCCCCCTCTGGCCCTGCTCTCACGGGCTATCGTTTTGTAGGGGGCGGCTGGGGCCATGGGGTCGGTCTCAGTCAAGCCGGATCCTACAATTTAGGTAATCTAGGCTGGAGCCATGGTCGCATCCTCCAGTTTTACTACCCCGGCACCACCCTCCAGCCCATCAGCGATGCCCTGGTGTTTTGGCGGGATCCCCTAACTGCCGATGCTGCGCCTTCTCCCTAGTGCTTTGAACGCCCCATGTCCTACGCCTCACCTGGCCCCTCTCCCCAGCTAGATCCAGCCCCCAGGGATGATCCGCCCCTGTTTTCGGTGCGGTTTTGGGGGGTTCGCGGCAATATTCCGGCCCCAGGCCCCGATACCGTCCGCTACGGTGGCAATACGGCCTGTGTGGAGGTGCTGGTCGCGGGTCAGCGGCTGATTTTTGACGGCGGTACGGGGCTGCGTTCCCTGGGGCTTCAGTTGGCCCAGCAGGATGACCCCGTAGAAGCCCACCTATTTTTTACCCATACCCACTGGGATCGCATCCAGGGGTTTCCCTTTTTCCACCCCGCCTTCGATCCCAAGAGCCAGCTACATATCTACGGAGCCGCCGCCCTGAATGGGGCCTCCATCAAACAACGGCTAACCGAGCAAATGCTGCGGCCCAACTTTTTTAAGCCCCTGCAAGCCATGGCCGCCCAGCTCACCTTCCACAACATTCAGCCCGGTGGCCACATTCAACTTGGCGATGTGGCCATAGAGACCCTGAGCCTGAACCCCCCCACCGCCGCCCTGGGCTATCGGGTGAGTTGGCAGGGCAAATCCGTGGTCTATGCCAGCGACACCGACCCCACCGCTGCCGAGGCCGATCCCAATCTGCTGTTCCTCGCCGCTGGGGCCGACCTGCTGATCTTCGATGGCACCTACCTCGATATGGCCTACGCCGACCCCCAAAGCCATCACCAAGCTCCCTGGCATCTGGGGGTTGAAATTGCCAAAACCAGCGGCATCAAACGGCTGCTGCTGTTTCATCACAACCCCTGCCACAACGACAGCTACCTCGCCCAGCTCGAACAGCACATCCAGGCCACCTTTCCCGCCGCTGCCCTAGCCCAAGAAGGCATGGTGATCAACCTCTTTGACCTCTAATGGGGATCTCTCATACCAAATCCGGCTTAGTTGCCCCCGATATCAGCTAAGCAACAACCCGATGTTGCGAAGATCAACGTTTGTTTGACAAGCGCTATCTGGATCGATAGGTTGTACCCTATTTGGACAGTCGTCCCTGGTTTGGCCATGTTTTCGTTCTTTACCAAGTTTGACTATCTCTTGAGGGAAACGCTGCTGGGCCTGCGGCGGGGCGGCTGGATGAACTGGGCTGCCATTAGCACTATTACGGTTCTGCTGTTTTTGTTTGGCATCAGCCTACAATCCACCTGGCAGTTGGAGCGATTGTTGAACCAGTTTGGCAGTCAGCTTGAGGTGTCGGCCTATCTGCAAAGCGGCTTTCAGGCCAGCGAAATGCAGGCTACCGTAGCCACCATCCCCAACGTGGTGGATGTGACGCCCATCCCCAAGGAAGAAGCCTGGGCCAAACTGGTGCAGGATTTGGGCCTGTCTGACATTGAAGGAGCCACCGCCCAACTGAAGGGCAACCCCCTGGTGGATGAACTGAAGGTAAAAGCTAGGGATTCCGACTCGGTGCCCGCCATCGCCACCCAACTTCAGCAGATGGAGGGGGTGGATGAGGTGCGCTACATCGACGAAGCCGTCACCCGATTAGCCCAGCTCAACGACGGCCTCCAGTGGACAAGCG
Organism: Phormidium sp. FACHB-1136; assembly: GCF_014697375.1. GTDB lineage: Bacteria > Cyanobacteriota > Cyanobacteriia > Phormidesmidales > Phormidesmidaceae > Nodosilinea. Next base: position 31,628 of record NZ_JACJRS010000053.1, on the reverse strand, counting down.
CCATTGTGATCGCGATTTTGACCCTCACGGCCACTGCCGTCATTACCACCACCATTCGGCTAATTGTGCTGGCCCGCCGCCGCGAAATTGAGGTGATGCAGTTGGTGGGCGCAACTCGAATGTGGATCTACCTGCCCTTCATTTTGCAAGGGGCGGCTTTTGGCATCGCTGGGGCCACCGTGGCCTGGGGGCTGTTGTTCACCATCCAAACCCTCTTGGTGGAAATGGCCGAACAGCAAGCCGATTTCATTCAGTTTTTGGCCCAGGGGCTCAGTCTCAACTCCCACCAAATGACCCTCCTCGCCGCCGCCCTGGTCGGCCTTGGCACCTTAGTTGGGCTGATGGGTAGTCTGCTGGCGGTACGTAAATTCTCCCTCCGCTAGGGGCCAAGGCAAGCCCATCAGCGCCGATTCCAGCCAATTCCAAGAGGCATCACAACGCAGACTAATTGCCTGGTTCCCTCCAGCTTGGTCTAATCCCCAATCCGGTCTACTTAATCCGGATTGGGAGGGGAGCAACCGTAGCCATTTGACGTACCCATCCCAATCTCAGGCCATCGGCGTCACTCCTACCTAGACCTATCTTGCGCACTGTGCCCTATCCCAATCACCGCATTGGAGAACATTCTTTCGATGGATAAGGAACAACCCAAACGACCTCCAGCAGGACTTGAGCGGGCTTCCATGCGCTACATCAACCGTCACTTGCGCGGCACACCGCAAATGCAGCGAGAACTCAGGCGTACTGAGAGTGCCCACGTTTTTACAGATGAAGCAACCTTGCAGCGGGTAGAGCAAAGATTGCTACAAGCAGGAAACTTTACCGGAAACATCAGGGGGGCCGAGCGCTACGGGTTACTTTTCGACGAAGTGATCGGCTATAGAATAGACGCAGAGGGCAACGAAACCCCTTTGTACTATGGGGAACTAAAGGTTAAGGACGGTAAATATCATGCAAACCCTCGAACAAAGGCAAGCCGATGAATGGACATTCATCGAAGTTTGGACAGATGCGACCTCTAAGGTTCCTTATCTGCTGCTGCTCGTCGCGGATCAAGACGGCTTTAAAATCTACGACCCCAAGGATAATTACAACGAGGTCTTCTCAGCCAGCACCTATGAAGAGGCTAAGCTGTGGCTAGTAGAGGATGAATACGAGCGGGTTGACGGACGGATCAGTGAAGTCGATATCAGTGTGCCCAACACCACTCGTGTTGCAACTGAGGAAGTCGATATCAGTGTGCTCAACACCACTCGTGCTGCAACTGAGAAATACGAACTGGTGGACGGACGGCTCACCAAAGACTAATCGCCAGCTTCCCTGGGTTCCTGAGCTTCCCTAGCGTCCTGCGCTTCCTTGCGATACTTGGCCCGACGGGTTTGGGGTGGCTGGGTGGGGTCAATGCGTTCGGCCACGCGCAGTTTGGCGGATCGAGATCGGGGGTTGGCGGCGACCTCGTCTTCGGTGGCGACGACGGGCTTTTTGGTGACAATGTGCAGATCTGGATTTTCCTTCAGGCGGTGCTTCACCAGGCGATCTTCCAAACTATGGAAGCTGATGATGGCCAGTCGTCCCCCCGGCACGAGCCACTGGGGCGCTTGGGTCAGCAGGGTTTCGAGGACTTCTAGTTCTTGATTTACCGCAATTCGCAGGGCTTGGAAGGTGCGGGTGGCGGGGTGAATGCGGCCATGGCGATAGGCCTTGGGCACACAGCGAGAGATAGCTTCCGCCAGATCCGTGGTGGTTTGGAAGGGGCGTTGATCGATAATGGTGCGGGCAATGCGGCGGGAGAGCCGTTCTTCACCGTAGGTGTAGATCGCATTAGCCAAGTCGATTTCGTCCCAGGTGTTGACCACCTCAGCGGCGGTGAGGGGCTGGTGAGGGTTCATCCGCATATCCAGAGGGGCCGTGTGGCGAAAGCTAAAGCCCCGTTCGGGAATATCAAACTGGGCCGAACTGACGCCCAAATCCGCCAAAATGCCGTGAAATCGCTGTGTCCCCGGATCGAACTGGGAAAAGTTGCCCGACCAAAACGTCACCCGATCCCCAAATTCCGCCAGAGCCGACCGGGCCTCGGCCAGGGCCATAGGGTCTTGATCCACCGCCACCAGCCGCACCGTGGGATCGCTAGCTAAAATTAATCGACTGTGCCCGCCGCCCCCCACCGTGGCATCCAGGTAACCCCCCTGGGGCCGAATCTGTAAGCCCTCCACCACCGCATCGGGCAGCACGGGGATGTGGTGAAAGGCAATGTCCGGCATCAATCTTGTGACCTAGCAATCATCAGACCCCTATCAGTGTATCCTCAACCCAAACCGGGCCACGCCCTAGAACGCAGGTTCCCCACTTCTTCCTCCAATCCCTGAAGCTACCGCACGGCAAGCCAGTCAATCCTTACCTCTCCATGGAGATCGACCTAGCGGTACAGCAACACCGGAATTTGGCAGCTCCTCAGCAGTTGTACCGTGGTGCTGCCAATCACTAAATGGCGAATGCGGCAAATGGCGAATGCGGCGATGGCCGTAGGCTCCCATCAACAGTAGCGGGTGACGATCGTCACCCGCCTAGTGGTCAGCATCACCGCCGTTTCGGTGCGGGGAATTTTGGCGATGTCGCGAATCGAGGCCCAGCGGAAGGTGCCGATGGAAACCATAATCATCACCGCCACCAGCGCCGCCATGGGCATTTGCCACACCCAGAGACTGAGAACCAGAATGGCAAAAAGCAAAAACGCCCCGGAGGCCAGGGTAGACAGTCGCCCTCGTCCACCAACGAGGCGGCGAGGAAACTGGCTAGCAGACCCACAATCGCCATGGTCAGGGCCGTGGGCAACACAATTTGCAGAGTTTCCAGGGTAAAGGGCACCTGGGGCAGGGCAAAGATGGGCAGTGTTGTCGGCAGTTCGCCCATATCGCCCACCGTGGGCACGTCTTGGCAGAGCGTTTTATGATTAAGGGGCGATGGCTGGTGCTGTCAGTCTCCATTTCTGAACTTCCATTCCTGAACCTCTATGGCTGTTGAACCCCTCACTTGGGAGGCCCTAGCGGCTCTCACCGACGTTGCTATCGATCCCATCCATGGCCCCACCAATGCCCAGGCGCGGCTGCGGTTGTTTGGCCAGCCTGAATCGGCGGTGCGGGTCACCCTCTACCGCGACAACCATGCCTGGTGTCCCTACTGCCAAAAGGTGTGGCTATGGCTAGAGGAAAAGCGCATTCCCTACCGCATCGAAAAGGTCACGATGTTTTGCTACGGCGAAAAGGAAGCCTGGTATAAGCGCAAGGTGCCCTCTGGGATGCTGCCCGCCCTGGAACTGGATGGCAAGCTAATCACCGAAAGCGACGATATTCTCATGGCTCTAGAGCGCACCTTTGGGCCACTGGTTCACAGCATGACCGACCGCGCCGTGGTGCCCCTACGCCAGCTAGAGCGGCTGTTGTTTCGGGCCTGGTGTATGTGGTTGTGCTATCCGTCCCGGTCAGCCCAGGAGGATCAGCGGGCGGCCCAGCAGTTTCAAGGGGTGATGGATCGGGTGGAAGCAGCCCTAGCTAGCACCCCCGGCCCCTACTTTTTGGCGGACTTTGGCACGGTAGATCTGGTCTTTACGCCCTACGTGGAGCGGATGAACGCCAGCCTGTTCTACTACAAGGGCTACTCCATGCGGGAGGTAAACCCCCGGTTTGCAGCCTGGTGCGATGCCATGGAAACCCGCCCCACCTATCGCGGTACCCAGAGCGATTTTCATACCCACGTCCATGACCTGCCGCCGCAAATGGGGGGCTGCTACAGCAACGACCTACCCCAAACGCGCCAAAATCAACAGCGCGTCGATCATGGCCCCTGGTTTGGCCTACCCGATGTGGGCTATGCGGAACCGGGAAACTCCCGACAGGAAGCGCTGCAACGGGTGCTCAAGCATCGGACTAATCTGATCCGAGTGAACCCCGCCCCCGATGCCCTGATGGACGAAGCCCTACGCTGCGCCCTCACCCACCTGATGACCGGAGAAAGCTGTACACCCCCAGCGGGAAGCGACGTGGCCCTGCGCTACCTGCGAGATCGGATCAGCGTTCCCAGGGATATGTCCATCTACGCCGCCAAGCACCTGCGGGAAGCCCTAGAAGCCACCGCCGCCCTGGCTGGGGACGGTCAACCGGATCCCATCCCCGTCAACCATCGTCGCGACCAAAATCCTTTGACCTTTGCAGCGTAAGCATCGGAGATCGCAAAGACCCTTTAGCCCTCCCCCTAAATCCCCCTTGAAAAGGGGGACTGTGGCGCTGGTTCCCTCCTTAATTAAGGGGGACTGTGGCGCTGGTTCCCCCCTTAATTAAGGGGGGCTAGGGGGGATCCAATCCGGACAAACAACGACACCATCAGCAACGAAACCTGACAACTGGGCCGGGATGGCGGCGGCATTTTGTTACATTCAGGCAAAAATCTAAACCTAGCCCCTGAAGACTGGTTGCCGCTATACCATTAAAGGCGTTGGCCCATTGGCAGTCGGTACTTGTTCATGGATACAGTTCAGCCCACGGTGGATCCGCTTTGGCATACCGTTGATGCCAACCAAGCGTTGGTGTTATTGGAGAGCGATGCTGAAAAGGGGCTAGCGGCTCAAACGATTATTGACCGACGACAGACCTATGGCCCCAATGAACTAGAGGAATTTGGCGGGCGGCCCCCCTGGCGAATTTTGTTGGATCAGTTCACGAACATCATGCTGTTGATGTTGGTGGCGGTGGCGGTGGTGTCTGGGGTGCTGTCCTTGCGCCACCAGGAGTTTCCCAAGGATGCCATCGCAATTTTCTCCATCGTGATTTTGAATGGGGTGCTGGGCTACTTCCAAGAAAGCCGCGCCGAAAAAGCCCTAGCCGCCCTCAAAAAAATGGCCTCCCCCAGCGTGCGGGTTCAGCGGGATGGGCGTTCCCAGGAAGTGCCCTCCCAGGATCTCGTTCCCGGTGATGTGGTGCTGCTAGAGGCGGGCGATCAAGTTCCTGCCGATGGACGGCTACTGGAGTCGGCCAACCTGCAAGTGCGGGAATCGGCCCTGACCGGAGAGGCCCACGGAGCCAGTAAGCAGGCCCAGATTGTGCTGGCGGAACCGACTCCCTTGGCCGACCGTAAAAACCTACTGTTTCAGGGCACCGAAGTGCTCCAAGGTCGGGGCAAGGTTCTCGTGACCCACACCGGGATGAAGACCGAGCTGGGGCGCATTGCCGCCATGCTGCAATCGGTGGAAAACGACCCCACCCCCCTCCAGCAACGCATGAATCAGTTGGGTAATGTGCTGGTCAGCGGATCCCTGATTTTGGTGGCCCTGGTGGTGGGCATTGGGGTGCTAGTGGGGGGCTGGAAAGCCTTTGAGCCCCTGCTAGAGGTGGCCCTGAGTATGGCGGTGGCGGTGGTGCCAGAAGGTCTGCCTGCGGTGATTACCGTTACCCTGGCCATTGGTACCCAGCGGATGGTGCGCCGCAATGCCCTCATCCGTCGCTTGCCAGCGGTGGAAACCCTCGGATCTGTCACCACCATTTGCTCGGACAAAACCGGCACCCTGACCCAAAACAAGATGATTGTGCAGCGGCTACACACGCTGTCCCAGCAGGTGCAGATCACGGGCCATGGCTACGCCCCCGAGGGAGAATTCCTCGCCCAAGACCAAGCCATTGATCCGCGCCAAAGCCCAGACCTGGCCCTGCTGCTGCTGGATGGGCTGCTGTGCAACGATGCCGCCCTGCAAAAAGAAGCCGGGGAATGGAGTATTTTGGGCGACCCCACGGAAGGAGCCCTGGTGGTGATGGCCGCCAAAAGTGGATTAGACCGTCATCAGCTTACCCATACCCTCCAGCGGGTGGCGGAATTTCCCTTTTCCTCCGAGCGCAAACGGATGAGCGTCATCCTCAGCGGTGCGGAGGCTTTGGGAGAAACCGTGACTCTCCCCAACGATGTATCCCCCTCGCCCTACCTGATGCTGGCCAAGGGGTCGCCGGAACTGCTGCTAGATTGCTGCACAGGTTTCCTGGAGGGCCAACAACCTGTGCCGCTGACAGCGGAGGTTCGATCTCGCATCCTTGCCGACAACACGGCCATGGCGGCGAAGGGGTTACGGGTGTTGGGGTTTGCCTACCGCAGTCTGGGGGAATTGCCCAGGGAAGAAAATCCCGACCAAGCCGAGCAAAACCTAATCTGGCTGGGGCTGGTGGGGATGATTGACGCCCTGCGCCCGGAGGTGAAGGTGGCGGTGGAACGCTGTCGGGCCGCCGGGATTCGCCCCATGATGATCACGGGTGACCACCAGCTTACGGCCATGACCATCGCCCAGGATTTGGGTATCGCCGATCCCGACACCCAGGTGCTCAGTGGCACCCAGCTAGAGGCCATGGGCCAGTCGGAACTGGAGGCGGCGGTGAAGGCGGTAAATGTCTACGCCCGTGTTTCCCCCGAACACAAGCTGCGGATTGTACAAGCCCTGCAAAAGGATCACCAAATTGTAGCCATGACCGGGGACGGTGTGAACGATGCCCCCGCCCTCAAGCAGGCGGAAATTGGCATTGCCATGGGCATCACAGGCACCGACGTGAGCAAAGAAGCCAGCGACATGGTGCTGCTGGACGACAACTTTGCCACCATCGTCGCCGCCACCGAAGAGGGGCGCGTGGTCTACACCAACATTCGCCGCTTCGTGAAATACATCCTCGGTTCCAACATTGGCGAACTGCTCACCATTGCCCTCTCGCCCCTGCTGCTGCCGATTTTGGATGTGCCCCTCAGCCCCCTGCAAATTCTCTGGATGAACCTGGTGACGGACGGTTTCCCAGCCCTAGCCCTTGCGGTGGAACCCGCCGCCCCCGACGTGATGGAACAGCCTCCCCACGACCCTCAGGAAAGCATCTTTGCCCGTGGTTTAGGGGCCTATATGCTGCGGATTGGCCTCGTCTTCACGGTCATTTCCGTCACCATGATGGTGTGGGCCTACCACGAATCCCTGGCCTACGTCACCCCCACCCTATCGGCAGACCGTTGGAAAACCATGGTCTTTACCACCCTCTGCATTGCCCAAATGGGCCATGCCATCGCCGTCCGTTCCGACAATCGGCTGACGATAGAAACCTCGCCCTGGTCAAACCCCTTCGTGCTGTTTGCCGTGGTGATGACCACCGCGCTGCAACTGATGCTGATCTACATCGAACCCCTGCGCAACTTCTTTGGCACCCACCTGATCAGCCCCCTAGAACTGTTGATTTGTGTGGGCTTTAGCTCACTGCTGTTTGTCTGGGTCGAGTTCGAGAAAATCTACCGCCGTCTGCGGGGCAAGGTGGTCAGAACCTAAGCGGGTGAAGCCCTAAGCGACCAACCTGGCAAGACCCACCCATCCTCCATGGGCCTTGTTCAGATCTGTGCCTAATCCCACCGAACCCTAGCCCGTATTCCGCATTCCGGCGGCGATACCGTTGATGGTCAGCAAGGCTCCGCGCAGCAGTTCCCCCTGGCTATAGCGGGAGCGGATGATCCCCGTGGCGGATTGGTCTTTGTATTGACGCAAGCGCTTCAGGAGAGCCACTTGCAGGAAGCCCAGGGGGACGATGGTGCCGTTGCGAAGGTAGACGGATCGCTGAAGGTCGGGGTAGTTATCTAACAGGCGCTCGTGACCCGTGATTTGTAGCACCTTGTCGCGGGTGAGGGTGAACTCCTGGGAAATGGAGCCAAACAGGGCGATAAACCGTTCCTGATCATCCGGATGCGATAGTTCCCGCACGTAGTGCTCAGCAATTTGCAGGTCTACCTTGGCCAGAGTCATTTCCACCTTGGAGATCACCATCTTGAAGAAGGGCCACTTGTGGTAGAAGTAGCGCAACAGTTTCAGGTGTTCCTCCGGGGCTTCCTGCAAAAATTCCTCTAGGGCGGTGCCCACCCCATACCAGGAGGGCAGTAGGAATCGGGCTTGCGTCCAGCTAAACACCCAGGGAATGGCCCGCAGGCTGCTGAGATCCTTCTTGCCGCCACGACGGGCGGGACGAGAGCTAATCTGCAACTGGCTGATTTCCTGGATGGGGGTGACTTGGTGGAAGAAGTCCACCAGATCCGGTTGCTCGTAGATGAGCTGGCGATAGTGGCGACGGGATCGGGCCGCCAGTTCTTCCATGGTGGCGTTCCAGGGCTTGATGTCGTCGAAGCTGTTGCTGAGGATGCTGGCCTGGAGCACCGCCGTGGTCACGGTTTCGAGGTTGTAGAGGGCCAAGTCGGGCAGGTTATATTTGGAGGCCAGAACTTCCCCCTGCTCGGTAATTTTGATGCGGCCCTTGATGCTGCGGCCCGGCTGGGCCAGGATGGCTTCGTAGGCAGGGCCACCGCCGCGCCCCACGGAACCGCCCCGCCCGTGGAAAATCCTCAGGGCCACCGAGAACTTGTCTGCTGTTTCCTGGAGTGCCTGCTGGGCCTTGTGAATTTCCCAGTTGCTGCTGAGGAAACCGGAATCTTTGTTGCTGTCGGAGTAGCCCAGCATCACCTCTTGCAGGGGCACTGGGGTAGAGGTGGCCACATGGCTGGCCGCGACTTGGGCGGCTCGGCCTTGCAGCATCTTGAGATAGAGGGGAATCTCAAACAGCTCCTGCATGGCGCTGGGGGCCCGTTGCAGGTCTTCCACGGTTTCAAACAGGGGCACGGGTTGAATGCCGCTCAGTCCGGTGACGGGGTCGTAGAGTCCGGCTTCCTTGGCCAGCAGCAACACCTCCAGCATGTCACTGACGTTGTGGCTCATGCTGATCACGTAGCTGAAGCAGATGTCTGGCCCAAACTCCTGGTGCAGTTGGCGCACCATGCGCAGGGTTTCGATGGTTTCGCGGGTTTTCTCGGAGAAGGGCAGTTCCCCCGGAATCAGCGGTCGTCGGGTTTGCAGTTCCGACACCAACCAGGCGGTTTTCTCGGCCTCGGAAAGGTCGCTGTAGGGCTGGGGGAGAAGCTGGAGGTACTGGGCAATCTCGTCGAGGGCGTCGGAATGGCGAGAGCTTTCCTGGCGCAGGTCAAGCTGGGCTAGGTTGAAGCCGAAGATTTCCACCTGGCAGATCAGGGTATCCAACTCCTGGCAGTGCAGCCCGGTGGCCTCCAGGTTGCGATGAATCAGGCGCAGTTCCGCCAAAAACTCTTCCCCATCCCGGTAGATGGAGGTGGTGGGGCTGGTTTCCCGGAACCGATCCGCCAAGGGGTCGCCCTGGTACATTGCCTCGCTGCGGGCTAGGGTGTTTTTGAGGCGCTGTTTAATGTAGGCCAGCTTGAGGCGATAGGGTTCCTGGCGGTAGCGAATAGCCAGTTGGTCGTAGATTTCTGGCATTTTCACCTGGTCTTGTTCCAGGGATTCCAGCAGTTCCGGCAGTACCTCGCTCCAGTGCAGGGAGAGGCTGAGCAGTTCCGTTAGGCGCTCCACAGAAAGCACGTATTTGTTCAGCACTAGGTTGCGCTGGTAGCAGGCGGTTTTCCAGGTCACCTCCGGGGTCACGGAGGGGTTGCCGTCACGGTCGGCCCCCACCCAGGATCCAAATCGGCAAAACCGATGGCGGGGCGGATCCAATTCGGGGAAGGTGGTGGTAATGGCTCGCTCAAAGCGTTGGTAGAGTTGGGGCAGGGTCTCGAACAGCACGACCTGGAAGTAGTGCAGGGTGTAGTCCACTTCGTCGAGCACCGAGGGCTTGAACTGGTGCAGTTCGTCGGTGCGCCACCAGAGGCGAATTTCCTCCGTGAGTTCCGCCTTGAGGGATTCAATCTCCCAGGAGGAAACCAGCCCCAGGGTTTGGGCTCCCTCCTCCGCCTGATCCATCTGGCGCAGAATGTTGGCGATGCGGCGCTGCTTGTCGCGGATGGTGTGGCGGACAATTTCCGTGGGGTGGGCGGTGAAGACTAGGCGCACATCCAACTGGTTAATCAAGTTTTGAATCAGTTGGGGGGGCACATTCAGCCGCTTGAGGGTGGGAAATAGCCAGTGAAAGGTGCCCGCTTCCCGGCGGAGGCTGGCCGGATCGGCCATGCTGCGGTTGAGTAAATCGGCCTGGAAGGAGTGGCCGCTGGCTCCCTCTTCGCCTTCCTCGGTGCCCAGGACGGGGTGGGTGTCTAGAACGGCCTTGTTCCCCCACTGCGCCAAATCGGAGGTTTGGTAGGCGGCGCGATACTGCTGCTGCTGCCCCCGCTGCTCATAGTGCTGTTCAACAATATTAATAAGCTGGAAATAGAGGGCAAAGGCCCGTGAGGCCCGAATCGCATCCTCTAGATCCAGCCCCTCTACCACATCCACCACCGCCTTCACGCGGGCTTCGTCGGTGGTGGGAGCCTGCCCTTCGGGGGAACACATGCGCCGCAACTGCCGCAGCAGGGTCAATAGCTCTGGCCCACAGGCATGATCCAGCACATTTTCCCACAGGTCTTCCACCACCCGCAGGCGATGGCGCAGCAGCAGGTCTTGGCTGGAGGTCGGAGTGGTGAGGGGATCAGGAGTCTCTGGCTGAGGGGATGGGGGGATGGGCAGAAGATCCCCAGAGGGGTGCAGCGTTGAGCTCATGGGTAGGGTTTAGGGAGAGAACAGCAGTATCGCAAGAATTCTATAGGATTAGCTGGTATAGAAGAAGTTTATAGGGACGGTAAATGTCAATTTCCTTCCCGCAGGTGATCTAGAGGGATGGGCCAGGGTCGCCCTGATCTGGGGGAAGATTGGGGGCATCCTCTAATCCTGGGGATGAACATGGAGGTGGGGGAGACGCTGGCCCTGGAGCAATTGTTCGCCTACCAGACCCGCCTGCCGAAAGCCATCGGCCACGATACGGGCCGCAATCAGCCCTAGGAGAACCGGGGGAACGAGGGATCCAACCAGGAGGTGGGTGGTGAAGACCGCCATCGACGCTGACCCAGGCCGGGGCCGGACAGGAGACGGAGAAACCGGAGGCTGATCGCTGGAGACACGGCTGGAGACAAACATAGGCGCTAAGGCAGGGCAAAAGCTAAACGGTCGTATCCTTTTCCATCATACCCTTGGCTATCCGGCCCCTAGGGCTGCGTCAGGGGATCATAAATTCAGCGTCAAATGCGACCAATGGGCTAGACTGCGGTATGCTTCAGTGCTATGTCCGGCCCAGCCCCCCAACTCTCTGATCTGCCCTGATCGATAGGGGTGCTCCTAAGCTATGACCAGCAACGCTTTGGCCGTTTGGATCATGGAATTTGGGTGAGGGCGATCAGCGGTCGTCTACCCCACCGCTGATTCACCCCTGACTCACCCCTAGGGGGAATGATGATCCACCGATGGGCGCGATACCCTAGGGGTAGACGGATATCTGAACAACGGCATCCATCTACAGCGGATACATTGCCTCAGTTGCGACGGAAGTTCAAGGGATTAGCCCAGCAGCGTCTATGCCTGTCTCCCTCTCCAAATTCCAAGCCTCGGCCAGTGCCCCCACGGCACCGGGGATTTTAGGCTGGCTGAAGGAACACCTAGGGCAGCCCAGGGCCGAACTGCACACGAAACTGCGGGGCAACATCCTCCATGTGCTCTGCGAAACCCCCGATGCCCTAGAACAGTCTTCGGTGCTGCTGCGATTGGTGCGGGCCTTACTGGAGGATCGGGATCAGGGCTGGCTGCACCAGACCTATCCCCAGGTTTACCAGATCTATCTCTACAGTCGCCGTCAGGGCCAGCCCCATCCAGACTGGACGGCTCCCATTTATCTCAATCGCCTAGAGCGCCACTTGGCCCAACTGGTGCTAGAGAACCAAGACGAGGAAGATCTCCAAGCCGCCCAGACGCTCCTGGCTAGCTATGCCCAGGATCACCCCCAGATTTTACAGGATGGCGCTACGGGCGGCGGGGCGATGGTGCTGTCCAACCTGAGCTTGGCCCGAAAAGGAGATCCAGAGGCCATTGCCTGGTACCTGAGCGAAACCCTCAGCGCCCTGGATGTGGGGGTGTGGGTTAGCGTCAAGGCTATTCCGGGCTTGGCCCACCTGCACCGCCGCGCCATTCTCCCCGATCCCCCTAGCCCCGATGGTCTCGCCGAGGGGGAAATACCGTCTCCAGCCTCCCCGGAGGGGGAAGCCACCATTCCCCGGTTGTGGATTCTCTGTGAAGCGGCCTACAGCCCCGATCCTTCCCTGATTGCCCGCCCCACCGCCGAGCGCCTGCGACGGCTCCAACTCACCCAGTTCAAAGACGCCGTGCTCCTGCTCCAGGTGCGGGGGGAGGCCAAGCCCGACTGGAGCCTCCGCATTGACCTCACCCCGCCGGAGGAAATGCTGCGGGAATGGAGCCGCTGGGGCGATGTGGCCTCCCTAGGGCGGCTGATGGCCTCGATCCTAGAGCGCTACCACCTGACCGTGGAAACCACCCTCAACGGCGACACCCTCCATGTGCTCTGCCAGCCCCAGGGCGAGGCCAATCCTCCGGTGCCGACGGTAGTGCAGTCCCAATCGGAAATTGTGGAAACCCTGTCTAGCGCCCTGGAGGAACTCGCTCCCCAGGGCATCCACCGGGCCATTCTCTACGGCCAGCCCGATCCCCAGACCGATCCCACCTGGGTTCACTACCTAGATTTGCCCGCCGCCCAGCACAGCGCCCTGGCCGATAGCCCCGAATACCTCGGACAGATGGGGGATTTGCCCGCCCTAGCCTTTTTGCTCACCCGCCAACTCAACCCCAACCTAGAGGATCGGCTAGCCACTGGGGGGCAGCGAGTGCAGTTGCTCCAGCGTGATCAATTGCTCCACATCATGGTGGATGGCCCGGTGGTGCCCCAGCGTCGCTTAGTCGCCCCCCTGCTGAACAATTACCTGCTTAGCCTTAGCCCCGTGGGTCTGGAGGGAGTACGCATCTACGGGCGACGGTCAGGACAACTGCGCCCCGCCTGGAGCTATGGCCGAGACTTTGCGGTGCGCCGTCGCCTGATTCCCGCAGCGGCCCCAGAATTTACGGCCTCCGATGCCTACGTGAATGAACTGCTGGTGCGGCCCGATAGCCCCATCACCCACGCCGATATTTCCCCAGAAGCCGAGGCCGCAGCCCTAGCCCACTGGTGGACAACGGTGGTGGATCGGTGGCAGGAGATCCTAGTTCAGTCTCAGATCTTCAGTCGTTCTCAGACCCTTAGCGTTCTGGATCGATCTCCCAGCCCCCAGCGGTCGGAGGGCTTAAAAATTGCGGCGGTGTGGGCAACGGTAGGGGTGTTATTGGCGCTCCAGGCGGACTGGCTCTTGGGGCAAATGCTGCGCCCCCCGGCCAATGCCGCCAAGGCTGAACCCATGGTGACCCAGGTTGCCCCACCTCCCCCTGACCCCGACGCTGAGTTTGCCCAAGCCCTGGCCGAACTCGATTGGCCCAATGGTCAGACCACCCCGACGGAAGGAGGATTTGTAGATGGCACCACGGATTTGTTTGCCAGCCCTAGTCAGCCCCTTGTGGCGATTGACGATCTGGTGGCCGATTCGCCCTTCTCCACCTTCAACAGCGAGCAAATGAATGAAAAGTTGGCCCTCTACCGCCAACGCCTCGCCACCGAAGGCCCCGCCGACGTGATGATTGTTGGCAGTTCACGGGCACTGCGGGGGGTGGATCCAGAGGCGCTGCGGCGGGAACTAGCGGCCCTAGGCTACGAGAACCTCAGCATTTTCAACTTTGGTATCAATGGCGCAACGGCCCAAGTGGTGGATTTAGTCCTGCGGCAGGCGCTCACCCCCGAACAATTGCCCCGGCTAATTCTGTGGGCCGATGGGGCCAGAGCCTTCAATAGCGGGCGGGAGGATGTGACCTACAACGCCATTGTGGCTTCTCCGGGCTACCGAGAACTGATGACCCAACGGCCCGATGCGCCCCCGGCCCCCAGCAAGGCGGAGGAAGGGAACGCTGCCTTTGGGGCCAATGGGCGATCCTTGCCCCAGAGCTATGCAGCCATGGACGAATGGCTCAGCGACCGGATCGGCGAGTTTTCGGCGGTTCACCCCAATCGAGATTCCCTCAAAACCTTGGTGCAAAGCCGTCTAGGAGTCATCACCCCAGCGGTGGGCGGGGAGACCTCCGTTCCCCTTGAACAACTAGATGCCCCCATGCCCGCTGGCAGTGCCCTAGACCGCGATGGCTTTTTGCCGCTCTCAGTGCGGTTTAACCCCGCCACCTACTACCAAACCTACGCCCGCGTCTCAGGTCGCTACGATGGCGACTACGAAGACTTCCGCCTCGACGGTGCCCAGGTGAACGCCCTGAATGAACTCTTGCGCTTCACCCAGGATCGCAACATTCCCATTGTTTTCATCAACACCCCCCTCTCCGACGAATACCTCGACGACTATCGCCAAGCCGCCGAGGAGGAGTTTTTGCGCCACATGCTCACCCTCTCCACCACCGAATCCGGCTTTCTCTTCCGCGATCTAGGGCAGGCTTGGCCCGATCAGTACGACTACTTCTCCGATCCTAGCCACCTCAACCGCTACGGAGCCTACCAGGTCTCCCAGCGGCTGGCCCAGGATCCCCTCATCGCTTGGCCCCGACGGTCGTCCCCCCCTGCCCCATGATTCTGCCCTCCATTACCTATGCCCTCTTTTTAGTCAGCGTCATCGGCATTTTTTGGACGCTGGAATCGATCCAGGCGCGGCTGTGGCTGCTGTTGGTGGCCAGTCTGGTGTTCTACGCCTCCCTCCAAGTGCAATACCTGCTGCTGATGGTGGCGCTGTTGCTGGTCACCTTCTTTGTGGGACAGGCCATCGTTGCCCCTATGGATTGGCGTACTCCCAATGCGCGCTGGCAAGTCGCCGAACAGGGCTGGAACCGTCGCCGTCGTTGGCTGCTGGGGCTGGGCATTGGGCTAAACGTACTGCTGCTGCTGGGGTTTAAATACCTAGAGGGGATGCTCCGGCTGCTGGGCTGGACGGGGGGCATCGGGTTTCTGGGGGACGACTTCGCGGGCCTGATCATGCCCCTGGGGTTGAGCTTTTTCGTCTTCGAGTGCATTGCCTACCTGGTGGATGTGTACCGAGGATCGCCCGCCGCCGCCAACCTGGCCGACTTTGGAGCCTACAAGCTGTTTTTCCCCAAGCTAATTTCTGGCCCCATCACCCGGTTTCACCCCTTTCTAGACCAGGTGGAACAGCCCAAACCTCCGGGGTTGAATGGCGTAGTTGAGGGGCTGTGGCTGATTGCCTACGGGGCGGTGAAAAAGCTGCTGCTGGCCGACCACATTGCCATCCTGGTCAACCTCAGCTTTGACAACCTGGCACGGGCGGGCAGTGCCGATGTCGTCCTGGCCACCTTTGCCTACGGGCTTCAGCTCTATCTGGATTTCAGCGCCTACGTCAACATCGCTCGTGGCAGCGCCCTGCTGTTGGGGATTAACCTGCCCGAAAATTTCGATGCCCCCTACTTCACCACCAGCCTAGCCACCTTTTGGCGACGCTGGCACATCACCCTGGGCGACTGGCTGCGCAACTACCTCTACTTTCCCCTGGGGGGGTCGCGCCAAGGGCTGTGGCGCACCTGCCTGAACTTGATGACTATCATGCTGATTGCCGGGGTATGGCACGGCAACAACTGGGGCTTTGTGATCTGGGGCGCGATCCACGGGGCCGGACTGGTGATTCACCGCCTCACCCAAGCCTGGGGAAAGGCCGCTCCCTGGGTGGCCAGATTTTGGCTCAGTTTCCCCGGCACGATTCTAGGTTGGGGGCTGACCCAAGCCCTAGTCTTCTTTAGCTGGCTGTTTTTCCGGCTGCCCGCCCCCGACCAATTTACCCTGGCCCTACAACGCCTAGGGGGCACCACCGCCGACCCGCAGTTTATCCAAAAGGTCTACCTAGAATCCCTCGGCTTTAGCTATGGCGAACTGTGGCTGCTGCTAGGGGGGCTGTTTGGGCTAATGGGCCTCGCCTACGCCGTTAAACGGGGGCTCAAGCTAGAGCTAAGCTGGCCCGTGAAGCTGTTGTTGATTCCCCTCTTTAGCCTCTTGGCCTGGTTGTTGGCCCCCGCCGAAACCCTCAGCTACATCTATTTCGACTTCTAGCCATCCTGACGCTTTGCCAAAATGACGCGGTGGCGGGCACTGTTTTGGGTGATGGTAGGGGGCTCAAAACCAGCGGACTCCAGTTCCGCCGCCATATCCAGGGCAAAGTATTCGTCTAGGTAAGGCTCGGTGCTTTTTAGCAGGGTGAGCACAAAGGCGGGCATTTGCCGATACACCTCCGATTGGGGGTTCATGTCCATGAGGGCAACATGGCCATCGGGCTTGAGCAACCGATGGGCCTCTCGCAACACCCCACGGGCGGCGGTTTGGGGCAGTTCGTGGAACATCAAACAGGCCGAAACCAAGTCGTAGGAGGCCGCAGGTAGTCCGGTCTCCTCGGCGGCGGCATGGTGCCAGGTGATGGGGGCCGGGGCACCGACGGAATCTTCCTGCTGGGGACGTTCCTGCTGACGATACTGGGCCACGGCCAGGAAGTAGGGAGACAGATCCACCCCGGTCACTTGGGCTTGGGGGTAGAGGGCTTGCAGGGTTTCGCTGCTCATCCCCACGCCGCAGCCCAGATCCACGATGGCGGTGGGAGCCTGGGGCAGTTGGGCGATCAGCACATCATGGTAGCTTTGGCGCAGTTGGGCATCGCCGCTGGCTCCGGCCCCCGGCCACAGCTTGGCATGAACCGCCTTCGCCGCCACCTCCACCTCCATGGCGGGTAGCCAGCCCAGGTTGCCTTCGTCGTAGGCGTGGAAACTGGTGGTGTAGTAGTTGGGATATTGCAGATCGGGATTCTGAATCGCCTCTAAATCCACCTGCCACTGGGGCGATAGATCCGCCGAACCGGGCTGGGCCCCCCCCTGACGAGACCGCAATTCCGCCACCCTCGCTTGCCAGGGCACCCCAATGGTTTCCGCCCGTTTCACCATCATGGCGCGGGCGCGGCCTTTGGCAATGGCCCAGAGGGGTTTAATGGCCAACAGTTGGTTGACGAAGGCCGCTGTAGGAGTTGGAGCAGGAATCGCAGGCATAGTCAATCGCTACGGGGTTTGAGGTTTAGGGTTTGAAGTTTAAAGTCTGCGGTTAGTCGTCTACTAGGATGCGCCGCCCTATCGAGGATTCCATCCACTGAACAGCAATTCTCATTTTGGCAAATTGGCCGTTCGCCCTGAGCCTGTCGAAGGGTGAAAAGGCTTCGACTGTTCGACAGGCTCACAGCTCAGCCTGAGCGGTATTTTATTCGCCAGCCTAGTCATACTGAGAATTGCTGTCCCCTGAACATGACCTTGGCAGACTACCGATGATTTTACGTGGGATTGGGCGCGAATCCTAGCGATGCCAGGTGCCGATGGCGGCTAGATCTGGACTGGAGTAGCGACCTCGGCAGGGGCAAGACTCGCCTCTGGCAGGGGCGGACGCAGGGCCAAGTAGAGGGCGGCACCCACCAAAGGCAGGGCCAGCACCGCCGGAATAATCCACCGCTGATCGCCCAGGTTGCGCCGGGGTAGATCATCCACCAGCAGCACCGGAAACAGCCCCCACAGGGCACAAAAATCCAAGGTCATCACATGGACGAACCGGGAGGTCTGCCACTGATGCCAAAAGGCAGGCCAGTCACCCGCCAGCAGCCCCCAAACCAGGATTACCCCGGCGGCAACGGCGAGCCCCGCACCGAACATTCGACGCTCTAGGATCCGCACCAGGCGATCCGCTGGGCCAACCCAGGGCACTGGGGCACGCAGGGCTAGGTAGGGCAGCAGGGCAAAAGCCCCCACCGCAAAGGAGGCCACCACAAAGGGCCAAGCCCACAACCGCTGCCCCCGACCATCCACCAAAGCCACCGCAGCGTAGACCAGGGGCCAGACCCCCATGGCATTAAACACCGCAATCACAGCCGGGTTCAAACCGTCCCAAGCCCCGGTGGACAGGCGCAGGATCAGGTCGGCGGTGTCGGGCTGATCGGGGGGCGCAAGGAGAAACCCATACCCCACAAACCCCAGCCAGAGGACCACAAAAATGAGTCTTGCCATGATCTGATGACTGCTAAGTTTCAATCTGAAATATCAAACAAACTCAATATAGACTGACATCCACCGCAAAAACACCTAATCTTTAGATCAGGAGGTTTGGTTCCCATGGTCAGCAAATGTTAAAAGATATTTAATATTGCGCCAACTTGTTAATTTTCTCTCCCTTTTAATCTTCATTTGCTTCTATAGATCCAAGCTGCAAGGGTTTTCCTGCTCTAGACCTACCATTTATTTGCCCTAGCGCAGCATAGAATCTGGCATGAATCTGGGTTGTCTTTCAAAGCCATCAAGGTTTCTATCTAGCTGGAGAATAGCTACGGTATCGTCCGCCACAGACCAGAAGACCCCATCAAACAAGTGCCGATCTGTCGGGCTTTAACCCCATTGATTAATCTTCCCAATGGCTCAGATTTACCCCTCAATGTAGCTACTAACTCTCCCCTAGCCCCGATAGCTACTGACTGAAAATCTTAACTCTTTTAAACACTCATTAACATTTCTTGATTCTGCTTGTTGAATCGTCAGCGAAACGTTTAGCTATGCTCAAGCCCTTGTTGCCCGACAGTGATGCCCCCAAGGGCAACGGTACGCCACCGATTCTCTGTTCGCTGTCCTCATTTGGAAAAAACCGTGCCCACCACCACCCTTCGTGAGTCCGGTGCCGCTAGGACTTACCACCGTAGTACTATGAATATCCAGTACTTTCTCGAACTCTACGAAGCTGGCTACCGCGATTTCGTGGGTATTCAGTTGGCTGGGGTTGATCTGGCCCATCACATTTTGGTGGAGGTGAACCTCAGTCGTTCTAGCCTCAAGGGAGCCAACCTCAGCCGTTCTTTTTTGACCCAGGCGATCCTCGATGGCGCTAAGGCCAATTGGGCGAATTTTAGCTTTGCCAAAATGAGTAAAGCCAGCCTCGTCGGGGCCGACCTTACCAAGGCCAGCCTGCGGGGTGCGTTTTTGGTACAGGCCGACCTCTACAACGCCCAACTGAGCGGTGCGGATCTGTGTTACGTCAACCTGCGCAATGCCAACCTGCGGGGGGCCAACCTGTGTGGCGTCAACCTGAGTGGGGCCAACCTGCGGGGGGCCAATCTGCGGGAAGCCAACCTAGCCTGGGCCCACCTCACCGGGGTTCGGCTCAGCGGGGCCGACCTTGATCGCACCTGCCTTGCTGCCGTCAACCTGGAGGGGGCCTGGTTGAACGGCGTTGACCTCAGTGGTCTGGATCTGTCAGGGGTGAACCTCAAGGACGCCAAGCTGAACGGGGCCAACCTCGATCACGCCAACCTCAGTGCCGCCAACCTTTCCCACACCACCATGCGCGGCGTCTCCATGGTGGGGGCCAATCTCCATAACGCGAACCTCACGGGGGCCGTGATGTGGCACGGCAACCTCGACCAAGTCAACCTCTCCTGCGCCGACCTCACCCGCGCCCACCTCGGCGAAGCCTCCCTCCGGTCGGCCTGCGTGGAGGGGACAGAATTCACGGAATCCGTTCTTCCCACCGAAGCCAGAGCCTACCTTTATGCCACAGTCCAGGGCGAAACCCGATGGACTCGCCGCTCGGCCAAGGAAACCCTAGATCACTCAATGTTTATCGATAGGCTGCTGACCTAGTCCACCACCCGCAGACGCCCCTGCTGGATGGCCTCAAACACCCGCTGGGCCAGAGCTTGTTCCTGGCTGCTGATGTGGGCTTTGCCCAGCAAGGTTTGCATCAAGTCCTGCTGCACCTGACGGGTGATGCGACGATCCGCAAAGATTTGGTCAACAATGGCGGTGAGGGGACGGGTGGTCGTATTCATGGTCGGAAGGGAGGGAACTCTGATTGTTATCCCTACTATCGGCCCTGGGCTGTTTTTTTACTGTGACTCCCCTGCTTGGCCCCCTGTGATTTTTTCGGTGGTGCTAGGGTGATCGATGTGAGGCTTCGTTGTGCCCTAGATCACGTCATCCTAAATCCGACTGGCTTACCCCCGGTATCAGCGAACGAGGAGACTTCGCCCCTAGGGTTTGCCGGACTGGGAATCGGGGTTTTCTAGCCCAGATTTGGCATCACTCCGTCCTGCAATAGAAATCCAGATTCTAATACACCTAATGAATCCCCCAGGAAATCCAGCGGGATTCTCCGGTGGGAGGCGCATTGATGCCGCAGTGGCGCAGCAGATTGAGGTTGGCCCCGCCCAGTTCCGCCTCTGTCAGGTGGGTATCTTCCACCCAGGCGCTCACCAAGTTGGCATGGGTGAGGTTGGCTCCACTCAGGTTGACCTCGCACAGAATCGCCCCCCGTAGATCAGCCTGCTCTAGATTGGCGGTGCGGAGGTCAGCTTGGCGGAGGTCGGCTCCCACTAGGCTGGCCCGCCGTAGGTCGGCTCCGATCAAGTTCGTGTGCTTCAGGTTGGCCCCACTCAGGTCGGTTCCGGTTAGGTCGGCATCGGAGAGGTTGGCCCGCTCCAGGTTGGCGCGGGAGAGGTCAGCACCATCCAGAGCCACCTGGGAGAGATCGGCCCCTTGCAGGTCAATACCGCTCAGCTTGACCCCTCGTAGATCGACCCGATGCAGCCGCACCCCTGAAAAATTGCGGTCTCCTCGGTTGTACTCGTGCAAAAACTGTTGAACATCCATGGCAGCAGCCTCCCCAAGTCGGGAATTGGGTTACGAGAGAGACGGAATAGTGTAGACGCCCTAGGCTGGGCCAGCGGTTGCCTTAGATCCCACCGTCCCTAGTCTTTACTGAAAGGTAGCTCAGACTACATTTATTTTCCCCTACCCCCTTAGACTCTGGGAAGAATCGTTCATAGAACGCAAGGGTCATCGCTAAAGGGGTGGGCGACCTCGGTGCAACATGGTATAAGTGTGAAGGAATACTAAGTGCTCTCATTTGGTGTCTTCTTGCTCCGCCAGGTGCTCTACAGTCACGCTCGCAGCGGCTTCCATTCAGTCGTGCTCTCCCCGTACTGCTTGGCCATCCGGCGTATGCACTGTTCTTTTCCGACGAGGGAAGAACAGATTTTTTTTGGCAAATTTGTGTTCTGCAAAGTTGTTCTGCAAAGTTGCCTAGCCTTGTTCATTTCGTGGAGACCGTTCTTTGACTGCTACTGCTGAGCCTTCCGTTTCCCAAGCGGATGTAATTTCCTATCAAGACCTGACCCTGAAGCAGGTTGTCCAAAGCATTCCCAAAATTTATTTTCAGAAAGATCCCCGCAAAGCTTGGGCCTCCGTAGCCCTCACCGTAGCGGCGGTCATTGCGGGCTACACCGCTATCTATTTTTCACCTTGGTTTCTGCTACCCATCACCTGGTTTTTGACGGGCACGGCACTGACCGGGTTCTTTGTCATCGGCCACGACTGCGGCCACCGTTCTTTCTCTAACCGTCGCTGGGTGAATAATCTGGTGGGGCATCTGACCATGCTGCCGCTGATCTACCCCTTCCATAGCTGGCGGCTACTGCACGATATCCACCACCGCAACACCAACAATCTGGATATCGACAACGCCTGGACGCCCTGGACGGAGCAAGAATACACCGAGGCCAGCGGCTTCATGAAGGTGGTCTACCAAGGGATGCGAGGCTGGTTGTGGTGGCTGGCCTCCGTGGCTCACTGGGCCGTGCTGCACTTTAACCTCAACAACTTTGACCCCCGTGACCGGGCCAAAGTGAGCCGTTCCATTGCCGCCGTAGTTATTTTCTCGGCCCTCTTCTTCCCCACCCTATGGGCCGTGGCTGGGCCTTGGGGCATCGTCAAATACTGGCTGATGCCTTGGCTGGGCTACCACTTCTGGATGAGCACCTTCACCCTGGTACACCACACTATCCCCGAAATTCAGTTTCGCCCCGCTGCCACCTGGAACGAAGTAGAAGCTCAACTGGGCGGCACCCTCCACTGCGATTATCCCAAGTGGGTTGAGGTGCTGTGCCACGACATCAACGTCCATGTTCCCCACCATGTTTCAGTTGGCATTCCGTCCTACAATCTGCGGCCTGCCTACGCTTCTCTGAAGGAACAGTGGGGGCCACTGATGAAGGAAACCCGCTTCTCCTGGGATCTGATGAAAACCATTGCAGGTCGTTGCCACATCTACCACCCAGAGCGGGCCTACACCAGCTTCCGCCAGCTCAAACCCTAGGCTAAACCTAACCACCGTAGGGGCGAGGTCTCCTCGCCCTACCCTCGTCGCCGATCCCCACGGGTCGGCTTTTTGTTGGTCACCCAGTTCCCCACTCCCCATTCCCTAAAGACGCAGCAACCTCGCCCCTAACCGATTTCCCCTACGCAAGGACAATCGGTAAACTGCGACACTAGGATACGGCCATGGTAGGGTTAGCCCTGACAATCTGAGATAGGATAAGCGGCTCAGGTCTACCCTCGGCATTACCGAGCCCATCCTCCGCGTTCGCTCACACACTCACACCTCCGTTATGGCTCTTCTGACCCGTTCCCTGGTGCCCTTAGCGGCGACCGTTGCCGCCGCCTTGGCCGGACTCGTTACCCCCGCTACGGCCTCGGCCAATACCTTTGGCCAACAGCCCATTGACCCCAATTTGGTGATTCCCGTAGCCACGCCCATCCGCAATGGGGCGCTGTATAACCTGCTGATTTTGGAGCAGGTGCCCAACCGTCGCCAGTGCTGGCAGGAGCAGGCCCAGGAAGGCGGCCCCACGGTGGTCGATCCGCTGCTGCTGAATTTCGATTTTGTGGGATCCTGTGACCGCAAAACCGACAGCAATGGCTATTCGGTGCGCATCAACAGCGAGGATTTGGGAGTTCAGTATCGCCTGGAAATTGCCCAGCGCCAGGATGACCTAGTGCTGCTGGCCCGCCACAACCGGGATCGCAGTCTGGCTCCCATCGAAATTGGCCGTACCCAGGGCCGTGCCGATGGGCTGTTACGCATCCAGCTTAATCCGGGCTGGCAACTCACCCGCCGCCTCTTCAATGGCCAACCCACGGGCCACATCTACGTCACCCACGATGCCCCCCTCACCAACGTGGTAGTGGCCACGGCCCCTCTGTCACCGCTCTCGGCAACGGAAGCCCCGGCCCTGAGTGCCCCCCTCAATCCGACCCCCACCAGTTCCGCCACGCCGCCCGCTCCCTCTGCGCCCCTCAATCCGCCCCCAGTCAACCCCTCAACCACCCGACCAATTACCCCTCCCACGACGAGTCCCTCTGGCGGTGTTAACGTGCCCCCGCCCAGCCAGCCCAACCTGCCCACGGTGGTGGTGCGCCCCAACCCCGGTGTGACGCCCCCCGCCGCTAATTCGTCTGGGAACGCCCCAGGTATCGCCCAAAGGAACGCCCAGAGCGGCCAGTTTCGGGTCATTGTGCCCGTGACTGGCCCCGCCACACTGCCCCAGGTGCGGGCGGTGGAGCCCTCGGCCTTTCGGACAACCCTCAACGGCGAGGCGGTGGTGCAGGCGGGTGTCTTCCAAGACCAGCAGCGGGCGGAGGAACTGCGGCAACGTCTGGTGGCAGCGCGACTCCCAGCCCAGGTGGTCTCTGCTTCTGGTGGGGCCACCACGCCCACCACGCCCATCTCCACTCCGCCCCCCAACGCCACCCCCATTTCTAACCCGGCCCCTCCCCCCTCCAACGCCAGCCACTTTCGGGTGATTGTGCCGATCAGCAGCCCCGACACCCTGCAACAGGTGCGCAATGTGGAACCCGAAGCCTTTCGCACCACGGTGGAGGGTCAAAACGTCGTGCAGGTGGGGATATTTCGAGAACGGCAGCGGGCCGAGGAAGTGCGCCAGTCCTTAGCGGCGGCCAACCTTCCGGCCACGATTATGGCGGCGGCGGCTCCGGCGGCGGCGGCCACTCCAGTAATTCCCAATGTGCCCCGTGGCCAAACCATTGTGGTGATTGACCCCGGCCACGGTGGACGCGACCCTGGGGCAGTGGGCATCGGCGGCATTCAGGAAAAACAAATCAACACCACCATCTCCAACCGGGTGCAGCAGCGCTTGCAGGAGGCTGGGTTGACCGTATTGATGACCCGCCAGGGCGATCAGTGGGTGGATCTCGATGCCCGTGCCCAATTCGCGAACCAAGCGAGGGCCGATGTGTTTGTCAGCATCCACGCCAACGCCATCAGCATGTCTCGCCCAGAGGTGAATGGCCTAGAAACCTACTACCTGGCCAGCGGCGAACGGCTAGCCCGCAGCATCCACAACCGTGTTCTGAGTAATACCGATATGCGAGATCGGGGTGTACGGCAGGCTCGATTTTATGTGCTGCGCCACACTTCGATGCCCGCCGTGCTGGTGGAAACGGGCTTCGTCACCGGGGCAGAGGATGCGGCTCGGTTTCGCAATCCTGCCGCCGTCAACCAAATCGCCGACGGCATCGCCAGGGGCATTTTGGACTACCTGGGCCGTTGAGGGGAAACGATCATGGGCAAAATCGGGGGGCACCATGGCGTCACGAGAACTAGGGAACTGCTGTAACCCGCCACAAGTTCCTTTGCGATTGAGATAACCCTCGGTTGATAATAGGGTTATCTGCGTGTGAGGAAGTAAGCCGATGATTTCTGTGGTGTCAAGGCTGGTGGCGGTGGTGCTGGCGGGGCTGGTGCTGGTGCTGGGCGGGCTGGGGGGATCCTCGGTGGCCCTGGCCCAGGACAACACGGTGGACTATACCCTCACCGACCTCAGTTTTCGAGACTTTGCCGGACAGAACCTCTCTGGCACCTCCTTTGCGGCGGCAGAAATGCGGGAGGCCAACTTTGCCGAAGCCGACCTTAGCCGCACGATTTTAACCAAAGCCTCCTTTGTGCGGGCGAACCTGACGGCAGCGAATTTATCGGAAACCTTCGCGGATCGGGTGATTTTTGACGAGGCCGATCTGTCCAATGCCCGCTTTATCGATGCCCTGCTCACCAGCAGCAGCTTTCGGGATGTGAAAATTACCGGGGCCGACTTCTCTGGGGCGATTATCGACCGCTTCCAAATCGCCCAACTCTGCAAAATTGCCGACGGCACCAACCCCATCACCCAGGTGCCCACCCGCGATAGTCTGGGCTGTCGTTAGGGGATAGGCCCAACCCCGGATCTGGAACGGCGGGGGCATTGGCGCTATCCTAGGCACATGGGCCTCGGTTGCCTGCCCACAGATGGAGTTGGAGAAGCCCGCTATGGTGAAGATTGTTAGCCGTCAGTCCTTGGGGGTGCAGCCCGTCTACGATATCGGCGTGGCCCAGGATCACAACTTTCTGTTAGCCGATGGCACGGTGGCCTCGAACTGCTTTAATAAATCCCACTCCACCGCCTACGGGTTTGTGACGTTCCAAACCGCCTACCTCAAGGCCAACTACCCCGTGGAATACATGGCGGCGCTGCTGACCTCCAACAGCGGCGACCAGGACAAGGTGCAGATGCACATCGCCAACTGCATCGCCATGGGCATTGAGG
This sequence comes from Phormidium sp. FACHB-1136, assembly GCF_014697375.1. Taxonomy (GTDB): domain Bacteria; phylum Cyanobacteriota; class Cyanobacteriia; order Phormidesmidales; family Phormidesmidaceae; genus Nodosilinea. Next base: position 6,212 of record NZ_JACJRS010000053.1, on the reverse strand, counting down.
TGCTGCCGCCAGACATCAACCGCTCTCTGGTGGACTTCACCCCCGAAGACCGCAACATTTTATTTGGCCTCTCGGCAGTGCGCAATGTGGGCCTAGGGGCCATTGAGTGTCTGATTAAGGAGCGGGAGAAGGACGGCCCGTTCAAATCCCTGGCGGAACTGTGCGACCGGATCGACCTCCATGCCGTCAACCGTCGGGCCTTAGAATCGCTGATTTTGGCGGGGGCGCTGGATAAAATCAACCCCAACCGCAACCAGTTGATGCAGCACCTAGGGCTCGTGATTGACTGGGCGCAAGGACGGGCGAAGGATCGCGAAATTGGCCAAGGCAACCTATTTGACATGATGTTGGGTGGGGGCGAAACGGCCTCTACCCCAGCCTCCGGTGGCCATGAGGGTATCCCGGAAGCCCCCAAGGTAGCGGACTTTGAAGACCAAGAAAAACTGCGCCAGGAAAAGGAAATCCTCGGCTTTTATATTTCCAACCATCCGCTCAAATCCGTGCAGCGTCCGGCCCGCGTTTTGGCCCCCATCAACCTAGCGGAACTGGGAGAACAGCCCGATAACGTCACCCTTAGCGCCATTGTGTTGCTGTCTTCGGTGAAGCCCGTGATGACCAAAAAAGGTGACCAGATGGCCATTGTGCAGATTGAAGATCTCACGGGACAGTCTGAATCTGTCGTCTTTCCCAAGTCCTTCGAGCGGATCAAGCAACACATCGTCGCTGACAAACGCCTGATGATTTGGGGCAAGGTAGACCGTCGGGACGACCGGGTGCAGTTCATCATTGACGACGCCGAACCCATCGAAGATGTGCGGATGGTGATGGTAGAACTGGATCCCAAGCTGGCCGGAGACATCGAACAACAGCACCGCCTGCGCAACGTCCTTCGTAACCACCAGGGCGAAGATCCCAAGTATGCCCGTGTGCCCGTCATCGCGGTTATCGGCACCAGCCAGCAGCGCCAGTTTGTCCGCCTAGGGGCTCAGTTCCGGGTCAACGATCCCGAAGCCGCCGTGAATGCTTTGGTTCAGGCCAACTTCAACGCCAAGGCTACGCCCCTAGTAGTAGCTTAGTTAAGCCATAACAGTGGTGCGGGCTTGCAGCAGACTTTGGAACATGGCCAACCCGTCGGTGCTGCCCAGGATGGCGTCAGCGGCGCGTTCGGGGTGGGGCATCAGGCCGAGCACATTGCCCTGGCGGTTGCAGATTCCGGCAATATTGTTGAGCGACCCGTTGGGATTGGCCCCATCGGTGACGTTGCCCTGGGCATCGCAGTAGCGCAAGACGACCTGTTGATGTTCCTCCAGTTCCGCCAAAGTGGCGGCATCGGCGTAGTAGCTGCCTTCGCCGTGGGCAATGGGTAGGGTGATCACTTGGCCCTGGCGGTAGCCCTCGGTAAAGGGCAAGGTGGTGCGTTCAATCCGCAGGGGCACCCGGTCGCAGATAAACTGCATATCCCGATTCCGCACCAAGGCACCGGGTAGCAGGCCCACCTCGGTCAAAATTTGGAAGCCGTTACAAATCCCCAGCACCCATTTGCCCTGGTTGGCGTGGGCCACCGTGGCCTGCATGGCCGGAGAAAACCGAGCAATCGCCCCACAGCGCAGATAGTCGCCGTAGCTAAAGCCCCCCGGCACTACTACCACATCCAGGTCACTGAGGTCGCTGTCCTCATGCCAAACCATGCGGGTCGGCTGACCCAGTAAATCGCGGGTGACGTAGGCCACATCACGGTCACAGTTGGCTCCAGGGAAAACAATTACGCCAAATTTCATCGGGGTGAAGGGGTAAGGGAATGGGGGGCGTTGCAGAGTGCATAACGCCAAGGCGAGACTAGCGTCAACGCGAAGTAATGCACCTCTGAGCAGCAATGTACGACTCTTTCGAGTTTTCTAATGAGTTTCTGATCGCTATCGAAAATCCCCAGATATCTCAACCAGAACCGTTGCCAACGAACGTCGCTAACGTGGACGGGCTTAGACCGGAACCGCTAGGATCTCCAACTCAAAGCGATAATTTTCAATCACGGGGTTGGCCAAAAGTTGATCACACATCCGGTCGATTTGCTGGCTAGCGGCGGCTTCGTCGGTGGCTTCTAGGCTGAGTTCGATGTACTTGCCGATGCGAATGGAATCAACATTGGTATAGCCCATGTGGGCCAAACCCGACTGCACCGCCGTCCCCGCCGGATCGAGCACCGACGGACGCAGGGTGACATAAATACGAGCGCTATACTGAGGCATGGCCGACTCCGCCACCGACTGAACTGAACAGATTGCGACCGAATAAATCGCGAACCAGCCCCATCCTACCCCATCCGTGGGTTGGTAGAATAAGGCCAGTACGAATGAGTAAGCATGGCGCGACGCACCCGCAGTCAAGAGAAGATTTTGTTGGCCCTCAAGGGCATGAGCCAACCCATCTCGGCCCAAGCGCTCTATATTGAAATGCGGCAGGAGGGGTCTACTCTGGGCCTTGCCACCATCTATCGCGCCCTAGATGCCCTGAAGTTGGAGGGGGCGGTGCAAATGCGGACTTTGCCCTCCGGGGAAGCCCTCTATAGTCTGCCCCAGGAAGACCGCCACCACCTCACCTGTTTGCAGTGCGGTATCTCCATCGCCATTGATGAATGCCCCGTCCACGCCCTAGAGCAGCAGCTTCACCAGACTCACCAGTTCAAAATTTTCTACCACACCCTAGAATTTTTCGGCCTTTGCCCCCAGTGCCAGGGTATTCTCTCCGCCACCTCCTAGGGGAAGGGCGGCTGGCAAGGGGCGCTTGTCAGGAGTTGGCAACATTTCTAAGTCTGCTTGGGTTTAGGAGTCTGGGGCTAGACGTCCAAGGCTCACAAAGGTTCCGCTGCGATCCTTAGGGGATTGTAAGCATTCCTGGTCCCTGAAACGATCTCCGCTACTATCCACCTAGGCGATGTGCCGAGAGCCGATCTGGGCTGTCTCCCCCAAGCAGACGCTTGACCGGAAGGCTCTCGACCGGATAATCGTTGCCAAGGGTGCGCGATTTCAGGGCTTTAACTCGGTAGGATACTACAGGTTTTCCCGCTGGGTTGCCGCTCCCTAGGTCTAGACCCCTGGGGCAATGGCCTCGAATCTCACTGGATTGAATCTCAATGGAGGAATAGTCATGGTTGCAATTGCGTCGGTACATGGGAGAGAAATCCTAGATTCTCGCGGTAATCCAACGATTGAGGTGGATGTGGTGCTGGAGGACGGTACCCTGGGTCGGGCGGCGGTGCCTTCGGGTGCGTCCACGGGCATTCGCGAAGCGGTGGAGCTGCGGGATGGCGATAAGGCCCGCTACGGCGGCAAGGGTGTCCTCAAAGCGGTGGCCAACGTCAACGACACCATTGCCCCTGCGGTGAAGGGCATGGATGCCGCTGATCTCGCCGCCGTGGATGGCAAGATGCTGGAGATGGACGGCACCGAAAACAAAGGCAACCTGGGTGCTAACGCCATCCTGGGCGTGTCCATGGCGGTGTCTCGTGCCGCTGCTACCTCCGCCGGGGTGCCCCTCTACGTCTCCCTAGGCAGTGCGGATTCTGCCCTGCTGCCCGTGCCCTGTTTCAACATCATCAACGGCGGTGCCCACGCCGACAACAGTGTGGACTTCCAGGAATTCATGATTGCCCCCGTGGGTGCCCCCAGCTTTTCCGAAGCCCTGCGCTACGGGGCCGAGGTCTACCACGCCCTAAAATCCGTCCTCAACAAAGCGGGCTACAGCACCGGGGTGGGCGACGAAGGCGGCTTTGCCCCCAACCTGAAGAGCAACGTGGAAGCCATTGAGGTGATTTTGCAGGGCATCGAAAAGGCCGGACTGCGCCCCGGCACCGACATCGCCATCGCCCTAGACCCCGCCGTTAGCGAACTCTACCAAGAGGACGGCAGCTACCTGTTCTACAAATCCGACCAAAGCCGCAAATCCTCCGACGAAATGATCGCCCTCTGGGAAAGCTGGGTGGATCAGTTCCCCATCGTCTCCATCGAAGACGGCCTGGGCGAGCAAGACTGGGAGGGCTGGAAGCTGATGACCCAGCGCCTCGGTAGCCGCATCCAACTGGTGGGCGACGATGCCTTTGTCACCAACCCCAGCATTATCGCCAAGGCCATCCAAGACGGCGTGGGCAACTCTACCCTGGTGAAGGTGAACCAAATCGGATCCATCACCGAAACCCTAGCCGCCATCAAAATGTCCCACGAGGCGGGCTACACCTGCATGGTCAGCCACCGCTCCGGCGAAACCCCCGACGACTTCATCGCCGATCTCGTCGTGGGCGCGATGACCGGACAAATCAAATCCGGTGCCCCCTGCCGAGGGGAGCGGCTCTCCAAATACAACCAACTCCTTCGCATTGAAGAGGAACTGGGCGGCAAAGCCAAATACGCCGGAACCAGCGCCTTCAAGCAGTAGGCTCATTTCTATGAATGACAGCGTTTCTGAGTCTGTTGAGATACTGTTAAACCGCCAGGATTCTGGTTGTATAACAGGTGTCAAAGTTGACCGATGCTCTACTAACTTAAGAAACGCTGTCATTCTTCCATTTAGAGCCACCATCGTTTTCTCTAAAAACGAGATAGGCTCGATACTAGAAACCTAACCCCAGTAGACTTCTCATCATCTCAGTCTCAACTATAGCGGAGTTCATTCGGGCGAGGTACGATCAAGGTAATAGAGGAAATGCAGAGCCGTGCTGGACCATCGCATTTCCGGTAGGAGGACTCATGAAAGCCTAAGCTGTTAGTCATCTAAAATACGCTGGCATGATCGCCATAAAATCCTTGCAGCAAGGGCTTTATAGAATCCACTATGCAATTTAGATACTCAACAGCTTACTCTCTTGACCTTCGAGAAAAGATCATGGATGCTCACATCATGGAGGGGGTATCGGTTCGGAAGGTGGCGAAACGGTTTAGGGTGGCGACGAGTTTTGTGGAAACGCTGTTGAAGCGGCTTCGAGAAGCGGGAGACATTCTGCCGAAGCCCCACGGGGGTGGACCTCAACCTAAACTCAAGGCCGAACAGATCGCCCTGGTGGCGACCTTAGTGGAAGCGGATAATGATGCGACCTTGTCGGAACTGTGTGACCAACTCGCCGCCGCCACGTCGATTCGGGTCAGTCGGTCCACGATGGGACGGGTGGTGAACGGGTTAGGATTCACGCGTAAAAAAAATCGCTGCACGCCACCGAGGCGGAGAGTCCTCGGGTTCAACAAGCCCGAGTTGAGTATTGGCAAAGGATTCGAGACATTGCCCCGGAGAATTTAGTCTTTATGGATGGGGCGGGGGTCAATGTCGCGATGGTTCGGTTGTACGCCAATGCCCTGAGTTTGCGAGGTCTGTTGGCTCCGTTGGCGGGGGGGCGATGGATGGCTTGACCTTTGAGGCGTATATCATCCGTCGAGTCGCCCCCAAGCTTTGGCCTGGGGCCGTACTGGTTGTCGATAATAGTCGTACCCATAAAGCCACGGACGAGGTGAAAGCGGCCCTTGAAGCGGTGGGTGCTCGACTCGTGTTTTTGCCCCCCTATTCCCCGGATTTCTCACCGATCGAGCCGTTCTGGTCGAAGGTCAAAAATCATTTGAATGCCCTTGGCGCACGCACCTATCAAACCTTAAAAGAAGCGATTGAATTGGCTTATGCTCAAGTTTCTTTAGAAGACATTCGCAACTGGTTTACAAAGGACTGCTACTGCACCTCATCCGAATGAGAACCGCTATAATCGGCGACATAGCAGTACGTGTGTATTTTGAACTCGATGCGATAAGTGCGTTGCTCATGCTGTTTCCGAGATGCCATAGCGGGTTCAGGATCGCGATTATGGGTGAAACGGACGTGACGGATGAGTTGCCAACCGTTCTCTAAAGCCGCTTTGACCCAATCCCAACCCATGCGAAAGTAGCTATTGCCGCGAAACCAATGGGGTCAACCCAGCGACGTTTGCCCGCAGCGACGACATCAACCCCTTGGGCGGTGACATAGAGGGTCGCGACGGCCAAGAGGAACCAAAGGCGAGAGAGGGCGCAAACCGAGCGAATCTCGGATTTTTGGAGATTCCAGCCATGAGACTGGTCATCGAGGAAGGCCTCCACCCTGCGGGAAGCTAAAGCTACGATATCAAAGCGCAAACTATATTCCTCGAAGGTGTGCAAGGCGGTGGGTTCATCACTGACGATGGCCCAAAACTCACCGTTGAC
>NZ_JACJRS010000052.1 GCF_014697375.1 Phormidium sp. FACHB-1136 | reverse complement strand
GAAAGGCTTTACATCAGCCAGTTTCGGACATGATGGGTCGATTGACTCAGCTCATGTCCGTTTTTCTTGGCGTCCCGCTACCGGATACAGAACTTCCCACTGTCCAGGTTTCTAACTCCTGATATGCTTTTTAGGCAAAAAATACACATCGCTGAACTTTAAAACTAAGCTTAGGACACTTGACTTTAAAAACATAACTTATTGCGATATCTTTATTGAACAAAATAAAACTCAAAGCAATATTTAATAAACGTTGATTAAATGTATTTTTTCTTAATCGAAAACAGGATAAAAATTGTGCTTAGCTATTCTCGATTTAGTCCCTAAGGCGTAACTCATCCTCAGTAGATCATAAACTGGCTCTACTGCCCTGATTTGGCCCTCACCCTAAATCCCTCTCCCAATGTGGGAGAGGGACTTTGACTCCGATTCCCCCCTTTTTAAGGGGGGCTAGGGGGGATCGATTCCTTGTAGCGTCTACGTCAAGGACTTGTGTGTACACAGTAGCCCAGGATGAAGAGGGGCTGGGGGTGTAGCTGGCACTGGTTTCTAAAAGTATGATCCTTGTTTTCTCGTTACCCAAAGTCCTTGCGTAGCAGGGGTTCCACAAGGCATCCCACTTTAGCGGTCCAGTGCCGTGTAGCTTGCTTCCCGTCAGGGTGGGTTGCGGGGACTTTGCAATCTACTGAGGTTCAATGATGATCAGATCGACCCTTCACGGTGGAGGCTGGATGTCGGCCATGGTTGGTGTCATGGTGCTAACCGCTAGCCCTGGGTTGACCTCAGAGCAGCGGCATGGGGCTTTTGTCCCTGGTGGGCTGTTCCCGGAGGTAGGTGAAGCGAAGACCAAACCAACGCCATGGCTCGACGGTACTCCCTGGCCCCTAACCTTGTCTCCGCAAGGGGCAGACGCCAGGAATCAACCTGAGATGACGACTGACATCGCAATCAGCGATCTGCCCGAAATCCAGCCTCAAATGTCAGGGGCGAATCCTCGTGCCGATGATCTAGCATCGTCCGATCCGATCCCCTGGGCTACCAGCACCGCCGCCGCCGATTTAGAGCGAGCTGCCGTGGTCTCGGCGCAGGCATGGCCCCTGGCCCAAGCACCGACCCCGGATCCCGATCCATCCGCAGATCCCCCTCAGGATGAAGCCGCTGCGATGGCAGACCTGGCCGCAGCGGCCCAAAATCCCATCGCTAACCTCATTAGTCTGCCTTTTCAAAACAACACCAACTTTGGGATGGGGCCAAATAATGATCGCACGCAAAACGTCCTGAATATTCAGCCCGTGGTGCCCATTTCCCTGAACGATGACTGGCTACTTGTAACCCGCACCATCCTACCCTTTGTGGCCCAGCCCGATCTTTTGAATGGCGGCACCGTGTGGGGGTTGGGGGATCTGAACCCCAGCTTTTTCTTTGTCCCAGCCGCTCCGGGCAACCTCACCTGGGGCATTGGCCCGACCCTGGTGCTGCCCACCGCCACCAATCGCCAGACCGGAACCGGAAAATGGAGCGCTGGCCCCGCTGGGGTGGCGGTGGTGAATTCGGGGCCATGGGTGTATGGCGGGTTGATGAGTCAGGTCTGGTCTTTTGCGGGGGATGGGAGCCGCCCCGACATTAGCCAGTTCTTGATGCAACCCTTCGCCACCCGAAACTTTGCCGACGGTTGGTACGTTACTTCTTCCCCGATCATTACCGCCAACTGGAATGCAGCCAGCGGCAACCAATGGACTATCCCCATCGGCGGCGGCGGCGGCAGACTATTCAACATCGGCACCCAGCCCATCAACGCCTCTCTCCAGGTCTTCTGGAATGCCGTGCGACCCTCCTTCGGGGCGGATTTTACCCTACGGGCGCAGGTGCAGATGCTGTTTCCCCGCTAGCCCGGATGCTTTACCCACACTAGCCGTAGAGCCTTGCCTAGGCAGGACGCCATAAACGGGTGCATCCCAGTCTTGCAAGACTAAGGTTGAGAGGCTGTTGAAAGCCCTTGATTCTCGTCAAATTGACGACTGCGCATTTGTACTTATTGCAAAGCCGGGATGCGCCCCGATAAACTTGCATTTTTTGAATAGGGTCACTGAAAAGTCCAGCGTAGAATCTTGTTGTTTTGATTCTATAAGTAGGTGTTAAAAGTTAATGGATTTTTAGTATTATCCCTAGAAAATACGAAATGGAAAATCTGTTTGATGTTGTGTAAGTCAGCCAAGTTTTGACTGTTCTAAGCTCTAGGTTTCCCAAGGAATTTTGAAGAGGTAAGTATGCTCCAACGACTGCTGAGGGTCGCTTTTGTAGGGTGGCTAACCACCATCCTTGTGCTGCAATCTGCCGTGCCCCCGGCCTTGGCCCAGGAGATTCTGCCCCATCCGCCCCGACCTTTTTCGGGCAAAATTGGGCTGAGCTATCAGTCTTCGGAACCCGTTAAAAGTCAGCTCAAATTACCTAGCACCTTTGGCATTGAAAACGCCCCCAACGTGCTGCTGGTGCTGATTGACGACGTGGGTTTTGGGCAGTTCAGCAGCTTTGGCGGCGGCATTCCCACCCCGACGATGGATCGGGTGGTGAAGAACGGCCTGCAATTTACCCAGTTCCACACCACGGCGCTCTGTTCTCCCACCAGGGCGGCTTTGTTGACCGGGCGCAACCACCATTCCGTGGGCAACGGCGTGATTACCGAAGCGGGGACAGGCTTTCCGGGCTATACCGGGGTAATTCCCGATAATGCGGGCACCTTTGCCCAAATTTTGCAGGCCTACGGCTATTCCACCGCCTGGTTCGGCAAAAACCACAACGTGCCCGACTGGGAAAGCAGCATGGCGGGGCCGTTTGATCGCTGGCCCCAAGGGCTGGGCTTCGACTACTTCTATGGCTTTGTGGGCGGCGACACCGACCAGTTTCACCCCGCCCTGGTGGAAAACACCACCCGCATCGAACCGCCGGAAACCAACGCCGACGGCACCCCCTACCACCTCAGTACCGACCTGGCCGACCACGCCATCAACTACATTCGCCAGGTCAATGCGGTTTCCCCCGAAAAGCCCTTCCTGGTGTATTTGGCCCCCGGTGCCGCCCATGCCCCCCACCAAGCGCCGAGGGAATGGATTGACCAATTCAAAGGCCAGTTTGATATGGGCTGGGACAAGTACCGGGAAGAGGCCTTTGCGCGGCAGAAAAAGCTGGGCGTGATTCCCGCCGATGCCCAACTCACCCCCCGTCCGGCGGCGTTGGCGGCCTGGGATTCCCTCTCCCCTGAAGAGCAGCGGGTCTATGCGCGGATGATGGAGGTATTTGCCGGGTTCACCGCCCATGTGGATCATGAGGTGGGTCGGGTCGTCGATGCGATTGACCAGATCGGAGAACTGGATAACACCCTGGTGATCTACATCGCCGGAGACAACGGAGCCAGCGCCGAGGGCGGATTTAACGGTCTGCTGAACGAGATGACCTTCTTCAACGGCCTGCCCGAAAAACTCGAGGACAAGGTCGCCGCCATCGATGACCTGGGTGGCCCCCTGTACTACAACCACTTCCCCTCCGCCTGGGCCTGGGCCATGGATACCCCCTTCCAGTGGACGAAGCAGATTGCCTCCCACTTTGGCGGCACCCGCAACGGCATGGCCATGGCTTGGCCAGCGGGCATCAAAGACAAGGGCGGCAAGCGCTTTCAGTTCAGCCATGTGATCGACATTGCGCCGACCATCCTGGAGGCGGCTGGCATCCCCCAACCTGTGCAGATCAACGGCATTGACCAAAAGCCCATCGAAGGCACCAGTTTGGCCTACACCTTTGCCGATGCCAAGGTGCCCACCCGCCACACCACCCAATACTTTGAGATGGCAGGCAACCAGGGCATCTACAGCGACGGCTGGATGGCCAGCGCCCTTTGGAGCGAACCCTGGGTGCCCGAACCCTCGGCGGACAAAGACATCCTCAACCTCGATTGGGAGCTGTACCACATCGACGAAGACTTTAGCCAAGCGGTGAACTTGGCCGACCAAATGCCCGAAAAGCTCCAGGACATGAAGACCCTGTTCTTCGCCGAAGCCGCCAAGTACAACGTGCTGCCCCTCGATGGCCGCAAAATCGCCCGTCTCAACGTGGCCAACCGCCCCAGCCTAACGGCAGGACGCACCCACTTCGCCTATCCTCGCGGGATGCGCCTGCCGGAGGGTTCTGCCCCGGATGTGAAGTACCGCAACCACACCATCACCGCCAATGTGGAAATCCCAGAACAGGGCGCAGAGGGAATGCTGATCACCGTTGGGGGGCGCTTCTCTGGCTATGGCCTGTTTGTGAAGGACGGCAAGCTCGTCTACCACTACAACCTGGCCGGGGTGGAGCGCTACGAGGTGGAATCTAGCACCCGTTTACCTGCGGGTAAGGTCGTCCTCAAGGCCGACTACAAAACCGACGCCGTCCAACCCTACGCCGGGGCCACGGTAACGCTCTATGCCAACAACAAAAAAATTGGCCAGGGGCGCGTGGAAAAGAGCATTCCCAACCGCTTTACCCTCGACGAAACCCTCGACATCGGCTTCGACACGGGAACCCCGGTGACGGAATCCTACGAGTTGCCCTTTGCCTTTACGGGCAAACTCGATGAGGTAGCCATCGACCTGAACTAATCCACATTGTCTCCAGGCTAGGCTTAATGTCTGGCCTGGAGAGCTGGTGGATCCATGATCCACTGCAAGCCTTGTGAGACGCATTCCGCGTTAGTAGCCTGGCCCCCTCGAAACGGCGACCTTATCCGGCAAAAATGATAATTAATTCCTTAAGATCTGGGTAGTATTCCGTAGATCCGCTGGATAATACATAGAGTTACTCTTCTGAATAATATATAAATTAGTAGTAGTTCTTCACTGAATTTGAATGAATGATTAGCTATCTTCAGATTATTTGTAAGATGGCAGATAAAAACCTAAAAAATTTGACGATCTTGGAATACTGTATGAAAACTCCACCATTTGGTCTGCGTGAGCCACGTTAAACCTGCCGATCAAGACAGATCTGTTGCATTGCTTCTCTATGAATTTGACTTTAAACTCCGCAATCTCAACGTTTGGAGCCACAGCTAAAGCTAAGCTAGCAAACCTTGCGGCTTCAGGCCAACCGGAGGATCAGTTACGTGCTCCCCTGGAACAACTCATTGCTGACCTCGCTGAACTGTGTAAACTTCCTCGTAATGCAGTTGCAACTGTCGGAGAAATGTCGCTTGCTGGCTTGAGAACTCGGCCAGATTACGCAGTTACGATTCGGAATGTTCTTGTTGGCTTCATCGAGGTTAAAGCTCCAGGAAAAGGAGCTTATCCGAATCGTTTCAGAGATAAACATGATAAAGATCAGTGGAAGAAGCTTCAGTCACTTCCTAATCTTATCTATACTGATGGTAATGAATTTAGTCTGTGGCAGAGCGGGGAATTAGTAGGCTCTGTCATCAAACTTGAGGGCGATATTGAAACATCTGGCAATGCACTTAAAGCGCCATCAAGCCTTCTGGGCATTTTTGAGAATTTTTTCCAATGGCAACCTATCCCTCCAAGTGATGCCAGACAACTCGCTGAGATTAGTGCTCGATTATGTCGGCTTTTGCGGGATGAAGTCACCGAGCAACTTGAGCAAAATAATCCAGCTTTAACAGGTCTTAGGGAAGATTGGCGTCGTTTACTATTTCCCGACGCAGATAACGCTCAATTTGCTGATGGATATTCTCAAACAGTAACTTTTGGTTTGCTGGTAGCCAGAGCCAGAGAAATTTGCCTAACTCAAGGACTGGATCAAATTTCCCAGGAACTTGGCCAAACCAATTCTCTAATTGGTACGGCTCTCCGGGTGTTAACGGATGATGCAAGTACTCGAAAGGCTTTACATACTTCACTCGATACATTAACCCGTGTACTCGATGCTGTGGATTGGAGGACAATCAGCAAAGGTAATCCTGATGTTTGGTTATACTTCTACGAAGATTTTCTAGGTATTTACGATAATGAGCTTCGTAAGCAGACTGGATCTTATTACACGCCGCCCCAAGTGGTTGAGGCTATGGTTCGGTTGGTGGATGAAGCGCTCCAGAGTCCAAGCCGCTTTAATTTGCACGGTGGTCTCGCATCACGAGATGTAACTATTGCTGATCCTGCTGTTGGAACAGGAACGTTTTTACTCGGTGTTTTAACCCGGATCACCGAAATAGTTAAGGCAGATCAAGGCCCTGGAGCGGTGTCTGCGGCAATCAATGATGCCATGCACCGCCTGATTGGATTTGAACTTCAGCTTGGCCCGTTTGCCGTTGCCCAGTTGCGACTCCTAGCTGAGCTTGCTGCACTCATTGGTGATGTGCCGTCCGCTTCTCTTCGCATGTTTGTTGCCGATACTCTAGGAAGCCCCTACGAAAGTGAAGAATGGATTCCTAATCTCTACAAGCCCATTGCCGAATCCCGCGAGAAAGCTAATGAAATCAAACGCAAAGAGCCTATTACCGTTGTAATTGGCAATCCGCCCTACAGAGAAAGAGCTAGGGGACGTGGTGGATGGGTGGAAAATCGAAGCCAAAATTCTGAAGAACCTGCTCCTCTAGAAGCATGGTTTCCTCCTGTTAATTGGGGAGTGAGTGCCCATGCAAAGCACCTCCGCAATCTCTATATTTACTTTTGGCGTTGGGCTACTTGGAAAGTATTCGACCACCATCCAGAGAAGAATACTGGCATTGTCTGCTTTATTACAGTCGCAGGATTCCTTGGTGGGCCTGGATTTGAAAAAATGCGAGACTATCTGCGGCGCACGGCTAACGAGATTTGGGTGATTGACTGTTCACCGGAAGGACATCAACCAGAAGTCAATACCCGGATTTTTCAAGGCGTACAGCAGCCTGTCTGTATTGTGTTAGTTTCACGTAGCGGCAAGACAGATACAGAGGTACCTGCTCATGTTAAATTCTTAGCCTTGCCTGAAGGACGCCGTGAAGAAAAGTTTGCAGCTCTAGAAAAGCTAACGCTAGATGCACCAGACTGGGTTGATTGTTCATCCGATTGGAGATCTCCGTTTTTACCTGAGTTAACAGGTGAATGGTCAACGTTTCCTGCCCTTGAAGATTTCTTTGTCTACAACGGATCAGGTGTTATGCCGGGACGCACATGGATTATTGCCCCTGATGCACAATCATTGCTAGAGCGTTGGCAAAAACTAATTGATGCGCCTGACAATCAAAAAGATGAATTATTTCATCCCCACGCTACGGATCGAGATAGTAACCGATTGATTCGTGATGCTTTACCAGGTTATGAAGCTCGCCCTGTCACAATCGCTAATGAAAAAGGAAATTGTAATCAGCCAGTACCTTATGCGTTCCGCTCCTTTGATCGACAATTTATCATTCCTGATAAAAGACTGATTAATAGACCAAATCCAACTTTATGGAAAATTTTCTCGGAATGTCAGACATACTTGACTGCACTTCATCGAACATCACCCTCATCAGGCCCTGCATTTACATTTACAGCGCTCATTCCTGATCTAGATCATTACAAAGGATCATTTGGTGGTCGGGTCTTTCCTTTGTGGCAAGATAAAAATGCTCGAACCCCAAATATTGTTCCGCAGTTAATTTCATATCTCAGCGAAAAATATCAATTTCAAGTATTAGCTGAAGATTTTTTATCGTATCTTGCAGCAGTAGGTGCTCATCCTGCATTTACAGAGCGTTTTCAAGCTGATCTAGTCAGTCCAGGCTTGCGAATTCCATTAACCTCACATGGCGACTTATTCTCAAAAGCCGTTGAAATTGGCAAAACTGTAATTTGGCTTCATACCTTTGGTGAAAGATTTACAGATCCTAGCCATGATCGACCTAATGCACCTCCAAGACTGCCAAGTGATATGGCTCCTCAGATATCGCTTGAAGGAGCTATCTCACAAGCTCCTGGAGAAATGCCAGACATGATTGAATATGACGAAACTAACCATAGGCTGCTCGTTGGAAATGGATATGTTGAGAGAGTATCGCCGCAAGTTTGGAAATACGAAGTTTCAGGCAAGCAAATACTACGTCAATGGTTTAGCTATCGTAAAGCAAATCGAGAACGTCCAATTATTGGCAACCGTCGGCAACCATCACCGCTAAACAACATTCAACCCGATCACTGGTTAGCTGAATACACAACGGAACTAATCAACTTGCTTCATGTACTCGAAAAGCTGGTTCAACTGGAACCCATCCAAAAAGAGTTGCTTGATCAAATTTGTGCATCTCCAACCATTACAGTGGATGAACTCCAATCTGCGGGTGCATTAGATAAGGTTGGCACTAGGGCAAGTCGAACGACATCTACAGAAAACTCAGATCAAATCTCGTTTGATTTTTCGGCAAATGATAGCCTTCAGGCTTAAAGAGAAGCACTGTTTATCATATAGTCTAAATGTATGATTGCCGCCAACGATAACGTACCTCGCCTCACCCCCGATCAATATCTAGTCTGGGAAGAAACCCAGCCAGAAAAGTATGAGTATATCGATGGCGAAGTCTATGCCATGGGCGGCGGCAGCGTGAACCATGGGTGCATTGCCATTCGTTTAACCAGCCTCTTTGAGACGCATCTAGAAGGTGGCAATTGCATCACCGGAAACTCTGACATCAAAGTTAAGAGTGTGGCCAGCCAAAACTATACCTATCCCGATGCCAGCGTCACCTGCGATGATCGCGATAAGGCAACACCTCAATACATTACCTATCCCTGCTTAATTGTTGAAGTTCTATCAGAAAGTACTGAGGCTTACGATAGGGGCGGCAAGCTTAGACTATGAGGATTTGCGGGCCTTAACCCGGTACATGTACTTCGATAGTCGGGATCATCTGCTCACCTTCATGCTCCAGGGGC
The DNA here is from genome assembly GCF_014697375.1 of Phormidium sp. FACHB-1136. GTDB lineage: Bacteria > Cyanobacteriota > Cyanobacteriia > Phormidesmidales > Phormidesmidaceae > Nodosilinea. The sequence goes on along the minus strand of NZ_JACJRS010000052.1, from coordinate 27,701 downwards.
TTGAGCTAGAGATCCCGCCTAATAGCCGTTGAATCTTTAAGCTGAAGGCAAGCCGTCAAAGTGGAAGATTCGGGATGTGGCTTATTGGTGGCGCTGAATTTCAAGGGCGTCGAGGATTTGGCGGTGTCGGTCACGGTCGATGGGGTAGCGGTGGGCAAACCAGAGGCTACCCAGCAGCAGCAGGGCGGGCAGGGGGCCAATCAACAGGCGGATGGCCCAGAGGGCTGGAAGGGGCTGGGTGATGGCTTGGGGGTCGTAGCCTGTCCAGTGCAGCAATTGGCCGGATAGAAAGATGGCCGCCGCTAGGCCAAACTTTTGCAAAAACACCAGGGCGCTGAAGTACAGTCCCTCTCGCCGTCGTCCAGTTTGCAGCTCATCTAAATCCACCACATCGGGCAGCATGGCAAAGGGGATGAGGTAAAGGGTAGCCACGCCTATCCCTGCCGCGATGCCCAGGGCATACATCCACCCCACCTGATCGGGCTGCACGGTGATTAGGCCCAGCAGGGCGACCATAGCCAGGGGAGCTCCCAGCATTAGCGCGGTACGTTTGCTCGTCCAGTGGGCCACTCGGTTCCATACCACCAACATGGCGATGGCGGTTCCCTGCACGGCCAGGGCCATCTGGGCAAAGTGGGTTTCGGGCAGGCCCATCCAAGCGCCCACAAAATAGGGCAGCATGGCGGCGGTAACTTGCACGCTCATCCAACTGCACAGATACAGTCCCAATACTTTGCGGAAGGCGCTGTTGGCAAAAACGCTGCGCAAGTCGGCCAGGAGAGAATTAAAGCCTGCCGGGGGATGGAGGCTGGCGTGAGCCTTTTGGGCCTGCCAGTAGCGGCGATAGGTGCCCGCCACACAAAGGCTAACCATGACGATGGCCAAGCAGGCGGAGAGGATGCCCAGAATCATGTACTGCCGTTTGGGATCCGCAACCTGACCAAAGACCACCTGGGCCATGACCAGCGCCAAAATGCCCCCGCCAATGCTGAAGGCGGCCTTGGTGCCGATCAGGGTGGTGCGTTCGTCGTAGTCGTCGGAAAGCTCGGCGGCAAGGGCGGTGTAGGGCAACTGCACCGCCGTAAAGGAGGCAAAGGCAAACAGCGACAGGACGACGTAGTAGGCAAAAATTCCCCCCTGGGTTTGGAACGGTGGCACCACCCACAACAGCATCGCCGTTAGGGCCATGGGTACCATGCCGCCCAGCATCCACGGGAACCGCCGCCCCAGGGGAGACACCGTGCGATCACTCAGCCAGCCGATGAGGGGGTCGTTGATGGCATCCCACAGCCGCCCAATCAAAATCACGCTCCCCGCTAGGGCCGGATTTAGCCCCGCCACGGTGGTAAAAAAATACAGCACAAAAAAGGCCGACAAACTAGCCGGGACAGCCGCCGCCAGCTCTCCCATGCCATAGGCCAATTTCACTGGCAGGGGCAAGGGCGGTAATTTAGACAACGATGGACTCCCAACTCTCTCAGTGGGTTGATCTTGCCACATTGCGAGGGCAATACCCACCATCCCCAAGGAGGTCACAAGGTGGGTGACAATGGCAAAGGCACGAGGTTGAACGGTACGAGGTTTAGAGGAAATCGCTATGGGTCATGGATTTACCGGGTCACGATGGGCAGGGCTGATCGGTGCAGTGTTGTTAGGTCTACTGCCTGCGGCCTGTGATCGCCCTGTCCCCAGCGGATCAGCCCCTGCCGAATCTAACCCTACCGGATCGAACACTGGGAACGCCCCAAATTCCATGGCCTTAGACGCCGACCCCCAGACCGCCAGCGATCCTAGTGCGCCGCCGCCCCCACCTCCAGGAGCCTTTCTAGCCCAGCTTGCCCCCGATCAGATGGCCCAGCTTGCCAGCCTAGGCATTGATGTGGTGGTGCCGGGGAATGTACCGCCCTCCTTCCAGGTGGCCGATCTCCGCATCAGCCAAGGCGACATGGGCCTGAGCTATCTGATCGTCTACCAAAATGCCGATAATCAATGCTTTGCTGTGGAATTTGCCGATGGTGGCACCAGCCCACCCCCCGCCACCGAAAGCCGCCTTCCTATCCAGCCACCGTTGTTTACCGACGAAAACGGCAATCCTAGCTACGGCCTCAACTACGGCAAATATTCCGATCCCGAATGGCAGGCCAAATTCCCCGACCCCAATCTCTACACCGATTGGCTGGCTGGCCCCTCCGGTTCCTATCGCCTGACAGGGGCGGCGGACATCAAAGCCCTCTTTGCCACCTTTGACCAATGCAAGGATGTTGACCCCCAAACCGCAGTGGATCTCGTGGAGTCCTTCACCCTGATTACCGCCGAACCCATGGGCGCAACCTTCTAAAGGCCATGGCCGACATTTCCCCCAGCCACATTTTCCTTACCCATGTATCACCCCGACCCGGACATGACGAGATGCCTAGGTCGGGGTGATGATCTAGCCCACGGTGACAGGTTCAGCATCCCGTTGGGGATGGAGGGCCTGCTCCCCTTGCAGGGCAGAATAGAGCCGATTGAGGGCGTGCAGGTAGGCGTGGGCCGAGGCCACCACAATATCGGTGTTGGCAGCGTGGCCAGAGAACACCCGCTCCCCGTGACGGATGCGGATGGTGACTTCACCTAGGGCGTCAATACCCGCCGTGACGGACTGCACCGAGAACTCAATCAGTTGATTCTCGATGCCCACCACGCGGTTGATGGCCTTATACACCGCATCCACGGGGCCAGTGCCAATGGCGGCATCCATCAGTTCTTGACCATCGGGGGTGCGAATGGTGACGGTGGCGGTGGGCTTGGCGCTGTCGCCGCAGGAGACCTGCACCAGTTCCAAATGGAAATGTTCGGGAGCCTGCTGGGTTTCGTCGTTGACGATGGACTGAAGATCCCAGTCGGTGATTTCCTTTTTCTTGTCCGCCAGTTCCTTGAACCGCAAAAAGGCGCGGTTGATGGCTTGGTCATCCAGTTCGTAGCCCAGTTCTTGCAGGCGGGTGCGGAAGGCGTTGCGGCCCGAATGCTTACCCAGCACAATCTGGTTGTCGGTGAGGCCGATGGAGGTGGCGTCCATGATCTCGTAGGTGAGCTTGTTCTTCAGCACACCATCCTGGTGAATGCCGGACTCGTGGGCGAAGGCGTTGGCCCCGACAATCGCCTTGTTGGGCTGCACAAACATCCCGGTGAGGTTCGACACCAGGCGCGAGGTTTTGTAGATCTGGCGGGTGTCGATGTTGGTCAGGGGTTCCTCAGAATCCGCCGGACGACCGAGGAAGGGATTGTAGTAGGAACGGCGCACATGCATGGCCATCACCAATTCTTCTAGGGCGGCGTTTCCGGCCCGTTCGCCAATGCCGTTGATGGTGCATTCGAGCTGTCGCGCCCCGTTTTTCACCGCCTCCAGGAAGTTGGCCACCGCCAAACCCAAATCGTTGTGGCCGTGGACGGAAATCACCGCCTGGTCGATGTTGGGCACGTTTTCTTTAATGCCGCGAATCAAAGTACCAAATTCCGTCGGGGTGAGGTAGCCCACGGTATCGGGGATATTAACCGTGGTAGCCCCAGCGGCAATCACCGCCTCCAGCATTTGGTAAAGGAATTCTGGGTCAGATCGTCCGGCATCTTCGGGGGAAAATTCCACATCGTCAGTGAAGGTTTTGGCGTAGGCCACCATTTCCGGCGCAATGGCCAGCACTTCTTCCCGGCTCTTCCGCAGCTTATACTGCATGTGAATATCCGAGGTGGCAATGAAGGTGTGGATGCGGCCCTTGGCGGCGGGTTTCACGGCTTCCCCGGCCCGCTCAATGTCGGCTTTCGTGGCACGGGCAAGGCCGCAAATCGTCGGGCCATCGGCGGTGCCCACCTCACGGGCAATTTTTTGAACGGCCTCAAAATCCCCAGGGCTGGCAAAGGGGAACCCAGCTTCAATGATGTCTACCCCCAGTCGAGCTAGCTGCCGCGCAATGATCAGCTTCTCCTCCACGTTTAGGGTGGCCCCAGGGGACTGTTCGCCATCCCGCAGGGTAGTATCAAAGATCAGAATGCGGTCGGGGCTAGACGAATGACTCATGGTAACTCCCACAAGGTAGAGAATGAAGACCGTAGCCGCTAAGGCAACAGGCAAAACGTCGATACAGCTAGGTGATACAAATCAGTGACAGCACAGGCCCGTAGCCTTTGTCACCCTAGCCTAGGGCATCTAAACAAATGTATCGATTCTAACTATTCTAATGGCAGAAAGTCGGATTCGCTACGACTTAGCCGCCCAAAATTTCATCATTCGCTAACCAATAATCCATGAAAGCTAGGAAGCATAGACTTCCTGGTAGAGGGCTTCTAGGTCGCCACGACGGTAGAGGTAGCGGTCGCTGCGGCGGGAGGAACGGTATTCACAGCCGCGCCGTTCCAGGTGGTGCTGGATGTCGCGAGGGGGATGGCCAAAGCCCTTAGCGGCTTCGCTGAGGGGAATCCACTGGTGTTCTAGGAGATCGCGCAACTGCCAATCCGACATCTCCTGAAGCTGGGTTAGCAGGTATTCCGCCAACAGCCAGCAGGCTTTGGCATCGGCAAAGGCACGGTGGGACTGCCCCACGTTGAAGCCAAAATGCTGCACCAAATTGGGCAGGCTACGGGAGGGCAAATCCGCCAGCAGCAATCGGGATAGGATGACCGTACAGAACTGCTGGGCATCGGGACGGCTGAAGCGCTGATTCATGCGGCGATATTCCGACTGGAGGAAGCTGTAGTCGAAGGCGAGGTTATGACCCGTCAGCACCCCAGCACTGAGGGGCGAGATCAGATCTGGCCATAGTTCATGGGCAAGCACCCCGGACTCTACCATGGCGGTGGAGATGCCTGTGAGGCGGGTAATTTGGGCCGGAACGCGCACCTGGGGGTTAATCAAAAAGCTGTCTTCATAAATCACCCCTTCGTCTAGAGATCCTTGCAAAATGCCGATTTCAATCACCCGCGAGGTGGACGGCTTTGGGCCAGTGGTTTCCACATCAATCACCGTAAAGGTGGCCTCGGCAAGCTGACGATAGTAGGCAATCAGGTGATCCGTCCACAGTGCAGACTGGGCAGATCCCCCAACGGAGACTGGAATCATAGCGTTCTTGGCCTATGGCTTTCCTCCAAAGTGCCACAAAAATCCAGGCTTTAGGCTAACCCAAATACCACTCCAATGGCCCCAGTGCTCGCTCCCCACCCCCTAGATTTGAGGAGTCTGCGCTGCTCCCACCCAGCAAAAGCAAGTCAACAGACCACCGTTAAACAGCACTATCTTGATTGATTGAGGGGTTCCTGGGGCTTGTTCAATCCAAACAGCCGTTCCTTCGCCACCAACCAGAGGAAGGGAAGGTCGTCCACTAGGTAACGTTTCCAGAGGCGCTTTGGCTCTGAGGCCAGCCGATAGAGCCATTCCAGCCCCAACTTGCTAATCAGTTCGGGGGCACGGGGCTTGTTTCCGGCTTCAAAGTCGATGGAGGCTCCTACCGCCAGAAAAATATCAATGGAGGGCAGTTGCTGCTTATACCTAGCGATCCATTTCTCCTGCTTGGGTGCCCCCACCCCCACCACGAGGACGTTGGCAGGAGACTGCCGAATCATCTCTAGGATGCGTTGGCATTCCGCCTCATTTTTCTCAAAGCCGAAGGAAGGAGAATGGGCCTGGACGACAATGTCTCGACCAATGCGAGCGTTAATCCGCCGTTGGGCTTCGGCAGCAACACCTTCGGCCCCGCCTAGGAGAAAAATCTTGATTTTCTCGTTATCGCGATGGTGATCGCAGAACATCGGGAAAAGATCCGAGCCGGAGATTTTAGCCTTAATGGGCCGCCCCAGAAACTTAGATGCCATCATTAGCACTTGGCTATCGCAGACCCGGAAGTCTGCCTGGTTATAGGCTTCCACAAAGTCAGGATCCCGTTGCAATTTCATCAGGTGATCGACATTAGGAGTAAACACAACCCCCTGTTTGAGTTGCTGGAGAAAATCTGCCGTTGAAATGTTATCGATGGGAACATTCAGAATCTCAACGCGTTGGTGCAGATAGGCATTCTGTTGCTTCTGAAGCTCACGGGCAGTAGATTCTAGGGCCGCACGGCGGAACTTACGGTACAAAGCTCGTACTTCTGTCGCCGAAACCCGCTGGGCTGCTACCTCTTTACCTTTGAGCGATGTAGTCGGTGTATTAGATACTTCCAAAGCCTCGTCTACAGATTTCACGCGCAGTTTACCATGTCTAACCTCAGACCCCGGCGACGACTGAATCGGTGTTGACTCCATAGCAGATCCCTGATTCTTGGTAATGGTTTAGATGACTAGACTTGCCGATACAATGCTTTCAATACTGATGCAAACGAGACGCCAAAGCTGTGGATGAAAGTATCAAACAATGCATCGAGGAAAGCCAACTATCTGAACATAGAGAAGCGATGGGTGATTATCTAAAGTCGTGTGACTAGTTTGACTCGTTAAGTCGCTTGACGAAACACCAAAAGTATTCCCATGACGCGAAGGAGTCAGTAACTTTACGGTCTAATCCTAAGAGCCTTTGCCTACGCATTCATTAAAAGTTACGTTAACTTTATCAAAGTTATGCACCTATGTAAAGCCAATATACTAAGTCTTTATGGTCAGATTAGCATGAATAGTGTGAATGGTATGAATGGTGTGAATGAATCGGTATAGGTTGCTTGGGACGTGACACAACGAGCGATACCAAGCCTGAAGGGCCGATTTTGTATTGGATTGAACTTGTTGGATTAACGGTTGTCATCCTCTTAATCCTGGTGATGCGTCTAGCAATTGATTTCTCAACCGCCCGGTGGATCCCCATCGATCTCCTCTGGGATATCCCCCTCTATATTGGCCTTTTGGCGTGGCCCCAAGGCAGTGGTTGCAGCCCCCAGGGGAGGAGTGACGGGGGAACGTAGGGGGAGGGCACCTGATAAGGTAGAAGCAGACTGACGAGCCAACGGAAGAAAGGGATAGGCTCTAAGTCTGGTTTACTCCTTCGCCCTTGGTTGCCCTATGACGACTCCAACTCGCGATGTTCAAATTTATCCCATTGCGGCGGGTACCACAGTGTTGCGCTGCCGCAGTTGGAACCGTCTCCGCTTTGAAATTGAATACGCCCTAGATCGGGGTACCACGGCGAATAGCTACCTGATTCAGGGGGATCGCACCGCTCTGATCGATCCACCGGGGGAATCCTTTAATCAGATGTTCATCACGGCCCTGGAACAGCATATTAACCTCTATCAGGTGAGTTTCATTGTGCTGGGCCACGTCAACCCCAACCGGGTCGAGACCCTGAAGATTCTGCTCCAGCGCTTGCCGGATGTGACCGTGGTTTGCTCGAACCCTGCCGCCTTGGCACTTAAGGATTTGCTGCCAGACGCTTCGCCAAGGGTGCGGGTGATTCGCAGTGGTGAGGATCAGCTCGATTTAGGCCGGGGGCATTGCCTCCGCTTTGTGCCGATTCCGACCCCCCGCTATCCCGGCGGTATGGCCACCTTCGACCCCTATGCCAATATTCTCTATACCGACAAATTTTTTGGAGCGCACCGCAGCGGCGAAAATGTCCTCGATTTAGGCTGGAATGACCTATTAGAAGATCGTCGCTACTACTTCGACTGCTTGTTTGCCTCCAGTGTGCGCCAGGTGACAGCGGCCCTAGACCGCATGGAGACCTTTCCCTTTCAGGTGATGGCCCCTGGGCATGGCCCTGTGGTGCAGTATAGTGCCAAGGAACTCTTCCACAGCTATCGGCAGTGGAGCCAGTCCCAGACGGCCCAGGATCTCTCGGTGGCGTTGATCTATGCCTCGGCCTACGGCAACACGGCCACCGTGGCCCAGGCCCTGGCACGGGGTATCACTAAATCTGGCGTGGCGGTGGAATCTATTAACGCCGAACAGGCCGATCCCGCTGACATTAAAGCCGCCGTCGAGAAGTCGGCGGGCTTTTTGATGGGGTCGCCGACCCTGGGTGGCCATATGCCCACGCCCATGCAAACCGCCTTGGGGATCGTTCTGGCGTCGGCCTCCAAAACCCAACTGGCCGGGGTGTTCGGTTCCTTTGGCTGGAGTGGCGAGGCTATCGATATGTTGGAGGGCAAGCTGAAGGACGGTGGCTACTCCTTGGGGTTTGAGTCGATTCGGGTCAAATTTAAGCCTACCGATGTCACCCTCAAATTCTGTGAAGAGGTGGGCACCGACTTTGCTCAAGCGCTGAAAAAAGCCAAGCGGGCCAAGCAACCCCGCACCCCCGCCTCCTCCGTGGAGCAGGCGGTAGGACGGCTGGTGGGTTCCCTGTGCATCGTCACCGCTTCCCAAGGGGAGGTCTCCAGCGCCATGCTAGCCTCCTGGGTGTCCCAAGCATCCTTCACGCCCCCAGGGTTTACGGTAGCGGTGGCCAAGGATCGGGCCATTGAAACCCTGATGTATCCCGGCAATCCCTTTGTGCTCAATATGCTGGCCGAGGGCAAACACCTAGGGCCGATGAAGCATTTTCTGAAGCCGTTTTCCCCTGGGGAAGACCGCTTTGCCGGGGTCAATACCGAAGCTGCCAACAACGGTGCCCCCATTTTGCAAGACGCCATCGCCTACCTAGAATGCACCGTGGCGGAACGCATGGAATGTGGCGACCATTGGCTGGTCTATGCCACCGTGCAGGCGGGTCGGGTGCTGGATAGGGAAGCCAAAACCGCCGTCCACTATCGCCAAACGGGCACCCACTACTAGAGCCGGGTTGGATTCTGGGGATGCACCAGGGGCAGGGCCAGCCGCGCCGCCCCTACCATTCCGGCTCGGTTACCCAGTTCGGCGATGATCACCTGAAGGCCTTCGCGGGAACTGGGCAGCACCCGTTCCTCCAGTTCTTGCAGAACGGTGGGCAAAAAGAGATCGGCGGCGGCACTCACCCCACCCCCCAGAATGATCGCCTCCGGGGTGAGGACGTAGACCAGGCTGGCCAACCCCGCCCCTAGCCAGCGCCCGTAGGTTTGCCAGAAGGTAATTGCCTCCACATCCCCGGCCTGGGCTTGTTGGTAGAGTTCGGCGGGGGATCGCCCGGTTTGGCGCTGGATCGCTTGGACGGAACAGTATTGCTCTAGGGAACCTCGGTTACCGCTGTTGCAGGGTGGCCCATCGGGGTTGAGGGTGATCAGCCCCAACTCAGCCGCAGTGCCCTGACGCCCCACAAACAGTTCCCCATTCAGCACCACCGATCCCCCCACGCCTGTCCCCAGGGTGAGCAAAATCAAGTCTTGAAAGTTGCGACCCGCCCCCAGCCAAGCTTCCCCCAGTCCGGCACAGTTGGCATCGTTGGCCAAGAGGGTGGGCCGTCCGGTCTTGTCCTCCAGCCAGTCGGCAATAGGCACATCGCGCCAGCCCGCAAGATTGATGGCCACACGGGCAATTCGTCCCGCTGCATCGGCAGGGCCGGGGGTGCCCAGGCCAATGGCTCCCGCTTCTCGGTGGGGATCCAGTTGGTCGATGGCCATGGCGATGGCACTGACCACGGCGGCGGGGGTAGAGGGCTGGGGAGTGGGCACCGTCAAATCAGCAACGCAATCGCCCCTAGGGGTAAAGCGTCCTAACTTGATGGCCGATCCGCCCAAGTCAATACCGATCACCTGCTCTGCCGCTGCGCCCATGGTTGGGGTCTCCTACGTTGCCAATACGTTGAACGGTTTACGTGCTGATAGTCCACTATACTGGCCTCCCACAGAAAAATCCTGGCCCATTACCATGACTCGATTGGCTGAACGGCAAGCCGAGGCCCATCCGATGTAATCAGCCGAATTAAAATAGAGTGATCTACTCTTGGACGCACAGCCATGGCCACAACCGCAGATGATGTGTGGCGTTTGTTAGGCGAACTCGCCACCGCCCAGCAGGAAACCGAACGCCGTTTTCAGGAAACCGATCACCAGTTCCAGGAAATGAGACAGTTCCTCCGGGAGCAATCCCAGGAAGCCGAACGCCGCTCTCAAGCAGCCGAACGCCGCTTTCAAGCAACCGAGCGGTTGATGCGGGAGCAGTCCCAGGAAACGGATCGCAAAATTCAGGAGACAGCAGCGGAAAATCGACGTATTAACCGCCAATTGAGCCAGCAAATTGGCAGTCTGGGCGGCAAGTGGGGGTTATTCGTGGAAAATCTGGTAGCTCCGGCTTGCGAAACGATTTTCCTGGAGTGGGGCATTCCCGTCCATCGGGTGAGCCAGCGGGTAAGGCAGCGCCAGAACGGCGACTCCATGGAGATTGACGTGCTGGTGTTAAACCAGAATCATGTGTTGGCGGTGGAGGTAAAAAGCACCCTGAGCGTGGATGATGTGAAGGACTTTGGGGAGAAATTAAGCCACTTTCGTGAGTTTTTTCCGGAATACGAACAGCGCCAACTCTATGGAGCGGTGGCGGGTATTGGCATTGATGCAGGGGCCGACCGCTATGCCTATCGCCAAGGGCTGTTTGTGCTAGTGCAGTCGGGAGAAACCATGGCGATTCTCAACGATAGGCAATTTCAGCCACACAACTGGTAGATCAATCAGGATTTCAACCTTAGTAGATCGAAAAGGCCACGGTAGGGCGGGTCCTGCCTGCCAAAGAAACCGCCCAGATGGCTGCTCTACTGTGAGTGTGCGATCTGCTGAACCTGGGTAACCGTTAGATCAACCTTGGTTGATCAACCGTTGATAGGGCGGCGATGCTGGGCAGCGGTTTGGAAGGCGGCGCAGTATTGCCGATGCCCTCCCGGAAACACCACATTCAGCCGCAGGGGATCGGCGGTATCGCGGGGATCGGCGGGGCCTTCAGTGACGACGATTCGGCCATTGTGATGTCCTAATTTCAGGGCTTTGCGATTTTTCACCTGGCCCCCGCTGCTGTCCACATAGGTGACAAGGTTGCCCCGGTTAAAACGGTCTCCCAGGTCTTGTATCAATTGCAAAAAGAGGCGATCACTGCCCCCCCGCTGCACCGTGGGTTGCCCCTCTTTCTCCATGATCCATCGGCTAGTCACAGTATCTCCCACGCCCACCAGGGTCGGCATTAGCAGAGGGTCGAAATGGGCTTCGGCCAGGGCCAGCAGTTCCAGCAGATGCTGGGGAGCCTGACGCACGTTGAAACCTTCTCCTAGGGGAAACTCCCCCGTTTTGTCGGCATAGTAGCGATTGAGTAGCGCCAGTACCCCCGCTTCCTTAATCGCTCCCCGCACCATGAACTGAAAATCCGTGGTGCCCGATTCTGCCCCTTCACCCAGCCACAACTCCTCTTGACCATCGGCCCGCCGTCCGTGGTTGGGGGCATAGTGCACAAAGAACGAATCCCCTAGCCCTTGGGTGGCCGCTTGATTCAGTAAATCCGCCATCAGATCGGCCATGGCTCGTTGCAGGTCAGCGTAGATGGATCCATCGTGATCCCCTGCTGCCTGAAGTTGGGCCTGGAGGGTGTTGAGGTTGACGGTGGGTGAGGCCAAATTATCCAGCACCGCCGCCGCAATCCCTTGACTCACCGCCGTTTCTGGTAAAAGTCCCGGTCGTTGCCGCCAAAAATCTGTGAGGCGCTGGCGCATCTGTTCCGGCACTGCCGCCAAAAACTCCAGTTCTGCCCTACTCACTCCTGGGTGGCTGACCTGACCTGATCGACTTTGCCACTGCACACCTCCCGCCGCCAGACCCGGCAAATAGCCCTCGTTGCTCACCACGGCCTCTCGTCCGCCCCAGGCCCGTTCCACAATGGGATTGACGCCCCTAGTGCCCGTATGTTCGCCATTGGTGAGGACATAAAAATGTCCCTCGAACGCTTGGGTGGCCTGCACATAGTCCAGATCAATTCGCCGATCCAGCGGATTGGCAACCAGATCCATGCAGACTCCATCTAAGTCCTGAATGACCAACAGGTTGGGTGTGGTCGCTAGGATCTCAACCCAAGCCCGATGATCTAACGAAAAGGTTTGCTGATGCAGGGGGAGGGAGGTTGCCAAAAATACCATAAGTCCAGGTACCAAAACGCACAGCATGAGCCTACCAAGGTCGCTATCCTCGCGTATCTGGCTCAGGGCTGATACTGGACTTAGGGGCGTTGGGGTTTCATGAGGAGATATAGTCAAATCTGGTGTATGGCAGGAGATTAGGCGGCGTCCTGCTGTTGGGTTAACTCGGTTGGGTGGTGCGAATATGCGCCCAATGCTCAGCGGGGAAACCGAAGAAGGTCAGCAGGAAATCTCGGTCTTTGAGCAGATCGGTGACGGTTTCTGGATACTTCGCCTGGTAGGTCTTGCTAAAGCGGTCTAAGGCCTTGTGGGCCTCTGTTTTGGACTCAGCTCGATAAATCTCCCAAATCGCTCGTTTGGCCTCCGGTTGCTGGCGCTTCGGTAGCTTGTTGAGCACGTTAGCGGTCTTATGCACCCAGCCGCGTTGGGTCTTCGTGGCTGGAAACACTTGAGGCAGGGCTTTCCAAAAACCTAAGGCCCCGTCTCCGACGCCGCTGATAACCAGAATGCACTGTCGTTCATCAGCACGAATATTGAAGTCGATGCCATCGGCCCAAATATAGACGTAGCGCTGCTGTCGTCATGACCGCTGCTGCCCATCTTGCTCCACTTCGCCTTCAACCGACTAATCGTGGCGGGAGAGACCCCTTTGGCCTCAGGCCCGAACAGCGCACTCAGGGCTTCGCTAAAGTCGCCCGTTGACACCCCTTTGAGATACAGCCACGGCAGCAGTTCCTCCACGCTGCTAGCCCGTTTCAAGTACAGCGGCAGCAGCATAGAGTTGAATCGGTTGCTCCAGAGCAGCCAGGGCCTTCCCTAGGCTTGGGGCACCTGGGTGGCCACCTGGGGTTGGGGTTGGGGTTGGAACTGGAACAGGGTGTAGACCACATTGCGGCGGATGCCCGTCATCATGTCGAGGAAGAGTTCGTAGCCTTCGCTCTTGTACTCGATCAGGGGATCCTTTTGGCCGTAGCCGCGCAGACCCACGGTTTCCCGTAGGGCGTCCATCTGTTGCAGGTGGTCGCGCCAGAGGCTATCGATCTGCTGGAGGATGAAGAACCGCTCGGCCTCGCGCATCAGACCGGGTTTGACCTGATCGACCTGGGCTTCTTTGATGTCGTAGGCAATGCGGGCCTGCTCGTGGAGGAAGGTGCGGATTTCGCCCACGGAGAGGTTTTCCAGTTGTTCGGGGGTGAGGTCGGCCAGCAGGTAGACAAACTCTTTCACCTTGTCCACCATTTCCGGCAGTTTCCATTCCTCCGGCGGCAGTTCGGGGTTGATGTAGGCTTGCACGATGTCGTCCATGGTTTGTTCGGCGTAGCCAATCACCATGTCCTTCAGCTTGTCGCCCTCCAGCACCCGTCGCCGCTCGGCGTAGATGGCACGACGCTGGTTGTTCATCACCTCGTCGTACTCAAACACCTGTTTACGGATGTCGTAGTAATAGGTTTCGACCTTTTTCTGCGCCCCCTCCAGGGAACGGGTTAGCATTCCCGATTCGATGGGCATGTCTTCTTCGACGCGGAAGGCGTTCATGAGGCCCGCCACGCGGTCGCCGCCGAAGATTCGCAGCAGGTTGTCTTGCAGACTCAGGAAGAACTTGGTGGAACCGGGGTCGCCCTGGCGTCCGGCCCGACCTCGAAGCTGGTTGTCAATGCGGCGAGATTCGTGGCGCTCGGTGCCGATCACATGGAGACCACCCCGCTGCACCACGGTTTGGTGTTCCGTGCTGGTGAAGCTTTCGTACTCGTGGCGGATTTGGTTGTAGGCATCGCGAATGGCCTGGATCACCGGATCATCGGTGGGGGCTTTTTCGGCAGCCACGGCAAGCTTGTCTTCGGCTTGCAGTTCCGGCAGGCTGCGTTCGCCGTAGGTTTTCACCGCCAAGTCCACAGCGGCTTTCAGGTTGGCAATGGCATCGGCAGAGAGATCGATGGGGAAGATGTCCGCCGAGGCTTTCCAGGTTTTGGCGGGTTTGCCTGTGCCGAAGCCCTGGGCCTTGTTGCGGCTCTGGGCACCAGGGACGGTGGTGACGGAAAATTCGTCCTCGTCTTCGGGCTTCACGATGCGGGGCATCAGGTATTCCCGCACCTTCAGACGGGCCATGTAGTCGGCGTTGCCGCCCAGGATGATGTCGGTGCCGCGTCCGGCCATGTTAGTGGCGATGGTGACGGCTCCGCTGCGTCCGGCCTGGGCCACAATCTCCGATTCCCGCTCCACGTTTTCGGGTTTGGCGTTCAGCAGGTTGTGGGGTACGCCGCGCTGGCTCAGCAGGGCCGACAGCACCTCGGATTTTTCGACGCTGGTGGTGCCGACCAGCACAGGCCGACCGTTTTCATGCATTTGGGCGCACTCTTCGGCCACCGCGTTCCACTTGGCCTCTTCGGTTTTGTAGACCACGTCGGACAAGTCTTTGCGGGCGGGCACCCGGTTGGTGGGCACGATGGTGACTTCTAGCTTGTAGATGCGCTCAAATTCCGCCTCTTCGGTTTTGGCGGTGCCCGTCATCCCGGAGAGTTTGGGGTAGAGCAGGAAGAAGTTTTGGTAGGTGATGCTGGCCAGGGTTTGGGTTTCCGGCTGGATTTCCACATGCTCCTTGGCTTCGATGGCCTGGTGTAGACCATCGCTCCAGCGGCGACCGGGCATTACCCGTCCGGTAAATTCATCCACAATCACAATTTCGCCGTTGCGGACGATGTAGTTCACATCCTTGGTGAACAGTTCTTCGGCCTTAATGGCGTTGAAAATGTAGTGCGCCCAGGGATCCTTGGGGTCGAACAGGTCGGTGACGCCCAGCATTTCCTCAGCCTTGATGAAGCCTTCGTCCGTCAGCAGCACGTTGCGGGCCTTTTCGTCGGCCTCATAGTAGTACTCCATGCGGGCCTTGGCCACCTCGGCGGCGAGGTACAGTTCCCGCGCCTCGGCCTTGTGTCCTTCCCGTTCCAGTTCCTCAGCCCTGGCCTGCTTTTCGTCGTATTCCTTCTTGGCCACCTGCTTCTCGCGCCAGAAGAAATCCGCCACCACAGCGGCCTGGGTGTATTTCTCGCTGGGGCGCTCCACTTGGCCAGAGATGATCAGCGGCGTGCGGGCCTCGTCGATCAGAATCGAGTCTACTTCGTCGATGACGCAGAAGTTGAAGGGGCGCTGCACCACATCGGCCATGGCGGTGGCCATGTTGTCGCGCAGGTAGTCGAAGCCGAACTCGCTGTTGGTGCCGTAGGTGATGTCGCAGCCGTAGTTAATCTTGCGCTCCGCCGGGGACATCCCCTGCTGAATTAGCCCCACGCTGAGACCCAAAAAGCGGTGTACCTGCCCCATCCATTCGGCGTCGCGGCGGGCCAGGTAGTCGTTCACCGTCACGACGTGGGCACCTTTCCCGGTCAGCGCGTTCAGGTAGGAGGGCAACGTGGCCACCAGGGTTTTGCCTTCCCCGGTTTTCATTTCGGCAATTTGGCCATCGTGGAGCACCATGCCGCCGATCAGCTGCACATCGAAGTGGCGCATCCCCAGCACCCGCTTCGAGGCTTCCCGCACCACCGCAAAGGCTTCGGGCAGCAGGTCGTCGAGGGTTTCGCCCTTCTCTAGACGCTGCTTAAATTCCGCTGTTTTACCCGCCAGTGCCTCATCGGACAGCTTTTGGACTTCCTCCTCCAGCAGGTTGATTTCCACGACATCGGGACGATACCGCTTGAGTTTGCGGGCGTTGGGGTCACCAAGCAGGTTCTTCAGCATGAATACAACAGCCGGATAGGGTAGGGGATATGATTTCTTAGTAAATCGTAGGACAAACCGCCCAACAAGGGGCAATCTCCACACTCGCCCCCAGCCAAACAGCGGCTAAAAGGGCTTTATTATCCTAACACCTGGGCCATGGGCACCTGGTTAATCCCTCAGCACAGGGGAGGGATTTGCTGAGAAGCTCGGTTGCTGTTAATCGTTGTTGGGCGCGGTTTTCGCGCCCCTACCGGATTGGGATAAGGCAGGGGGCAGGTCTCCTGACCCTTGGACGGATTGAGGTTCTGACACGTTTCGTCCGTCAACCAGGGCTGACCCGCTAGCCGAGAAGCCGGGGTTCTGTCCCTAGGGCTGATCGGATTCCTCCCGTTGGTGACCAAAGTAGGCTTCGAGTACCTGGAGCACCATGGGAGCTGCCACCTTGCCGCCGCCGCCGCCGGAATGTTCCGCAAAGGCCACCACCACCACTTCCGGGTTCTCGAAGGGAGCGTAGGCTCCGAACCAAGCGTGGGATAACCCTGGATCGGCTTCGGCGGTGCCCGTTTTGCCCGCAAAGGGGGGAATATGGGACACGTTCAGGGCCTTGGCCGTCCCCCCGGTAATCACCTGACGCAGCCCTCGATGCAAAATGTCGAGAGTAACATCACTGAGGTTGACGGATTCGCGCCAACTGCGGGATTCCTCGTTGTCTTTTAGGATGTGGGGCTGCACGAGGTAGCCTCCGTTGGCGGGAACCGCAAACATCATGGCCACCTGGAGCGGGGTAGCGGTCAGGTATCCCTGGCCAATGGACATATTAATGGCGTCGCCGATCACCCAGGAGGTGCCCAGGGCTTCCTGCTTCCAATCATCATCGGGGACCAGCCCTGCGCTTTCCTCCACCCCCAGTTCAATTCCAGTTTTGCGGCCAAAGCCGAAGCGCCGGGTCATCTCAATCAGCGGCGGGCCACCCATGCGACGGGCGGTTTGGTAGAAAAAGGTGTCGCTACTCCAGGCCATCGCCCCTGTGAACCCCAACGGCCCAAATCCGGCGTGGTTCCATTCCCCAAAGCGCACCCCACCCACTTGGAGGTAAGGATAGGTGGGCAGGACGGTGTTGGGATCCCATCCCCCCAGGTCGATAGCTGCCGCCGTGGTGACAATTTTGAAGGTGCTGGCCGGGGGAAAGGCCCGCAGTGCCCGGTTCAAAAAGGGATGGTTGGATCCCTGAAGCTGCGCCCACTGGGCTTGGCTAATGGGGCCTGTGAAAATGTTGGGATCGTAGGTGGGCCAACTGGCCATGGCCAGGATTGCGCCATTGTTGGCATCCATCGCCACAATTGCACCGCGACGGGTGCCTAGAGCGGCTTCGGCGGCCCGTTGCAGTTCGCTATCAAGGGTCAACTGCACATCGCGCCCCGACACCGAGGGCTTGTCGCCCAAGATTTGGATAATCCGTCCGGCGCTGTCTACCTCCACCTGTTGTCCGCCCCAGGTTCCCCGCAGGGTAGACTCAAAGGCCGATTCCGCCCCCGATTGCCCCACCACGTCTCCCATGCGATAGCCATCTTCCCGCCGATTGGCCAGTTGCTCGTCGGTGAGTTCTCCGGTGTAGCCCAGCACATGGGCGGCGAGGTCGCCGTTGGGGTAGTTGCGGACGGCCTCGGCTTCCAGTCGCACCCCCGGCAGTTCGCTGATGTATTCCGAGAGAGCCGTGGCCTGGGCGGTGCTAATCCCCTGGGCCACGGTGATCGACTCTAGGGAGGAATAGCCCGCCTGCTCTACCCGCCGCTGAATGTCCTCTGCGGGCATCTTCAGCACCGTGGCAAGGCGATCAATCACTGCTGGCCATTCTTCCTTGGGTAGGGCAATGGGCCAAATGGACACCGTATGGGAGAGCCGACTGCCCGCCAGAATTTTGCCGTTGCGGTCGGTAATCGTTCCCCGAGCCGGACGCTTGGGCACCAGGCGTACCCGGTTGCTGTCGGCCCGTTGTCGGTTGCGTTCACCATCCACCACCTGAAGCTGAAACAACCGCAGACCAAAGGCTCCCAGAATGGACACAAACAGTAAGAGTAGAAATACCGCCTGGAAGTTACGCCCCACGGTGCGCCCACCATGGAGGGAACCCACCTTGGTGGGCAGCTTTGAGGGCAACTGTTGAATAAGAGCCATGGAATACCCACCACGCTTGCCTGACAGGGGCAACGGACTATGTTTACAGAAAGTCATGATAGCACCCAGCCATGGGCTACCCGGTTCGGCCCCAGCAAGGCCCAGGGGACTGAGCCCCGACAGCGCTACGGCCCGATCCCACCGCTAGAAACCCGCATAGAGGGCACCTGTATATAGAACGTCTGTATTGTGGGTGGAGATCGGGGAATTGGCGGTCGCGCTACGGGACAAGGGCGGCACGGTGGATCCCTGGGAGGTGGAGTCAGGGGCAGTGGGCATGGAGGGCTGAGTGGGGGGCAACACCTGAATGGGCGATGGCGACATGGGTTGGGGAGTTGCCGTGGGCGGTGGCCCGGTGATGACGGGCGGGGCCGTGGGGATCCGGGGCGGCGTCATCGGAGGGGTTAAGGGCCGAGGCGGCAGATCAACGGATCGGCTGGGCAAGGGTAGGTCATGGCCGGGGACGGTTTCAATGCGGTCGGGTAACGATCCGTCTTGGTCCTGGTAGGGATTGGGCGCGGGGGACTGGGCCGGAACGACTGGGCCCACTGGATCCGAGGGGCGGGCTGGGGCCGTCGATGGCGTGGGTGAGACACTGGGACGCCGTGCCGAGGCCGGTGGGGCGACGGAGGGCGTGGGGCGGGAGGGCTTGACCGAGGGCTGCGGATCCCTGGACAGGGGATCTGGCAACCGTTGCGGGGGCGCGTAGAGAGCCTGCTCTTGAGCGGCAATGGTACGTTGCCACTGGCCCATGGCGGTTTGTGCTTCGTTGTAGAGGGCGCGTCCGGACCGCACCAGCGAGGCTTCAGCCATCGCCTGGGACAACTGCCCCTTTTCGGCTAGGCTATAGGCCCGATCAAGGACAGGCCGATCCTCCAGAATTTGTAGACGGTGTGCCCAAACATAGATCCAACTTTGGGCCTCCCCTCGCAGGGCACGGTGGGCGGTGATGCGGCTAGCGCTGGCAATGGCCTGACGCAGGGCTGCCGGGGTATTGGTTTTGGCCCACTGATGGGCCTGACTGAGGTAGGGGGCGTCCTCTAGCCGTTCGAGGGCCTGACGCCAGTGGGCCAGCAGGGTTTGGGCCTGGGCGCGGCGGGGGTGATCGGGGGGAATGAGTTCTGCCTGTCGGATCGCCAATTTGAGGGTGTTGACCTGGTGAACGCTCCCGGCGATTTGGGCCAGTTGGAGAGTGCCCATGCCCTCTAGATGAGTGCGCCAGGTATCCACACTAGACTGGGCCTGGGGATGGTAGGGGCTATCCGTGGAAATCCAATTCGCCAGCAGCATGGCCTTGTAGATCGTCGCCATCTGGCCAGGGTTAACCTTCCAGTCGCCCAGACTTTGGCGGGCCAGTTGGCGGGCTTGGCTGAGCCACATCAACTCCTGGGCCACCTTGGCGCGGCTGGGATGACGGGCCACCGTCTCGGTAATTTGGATGGCCTGCGCCAGATCACCGTTGTACCAGCGCTGAAGCCCCTCCGCCAAGAGTAAATCGCTCCAGCGGTCAAGGTAGGTTTGGGCCGTGGTGTAGGCCAACAGATCCGAGGTCAACGGCAGCAGCAGATCCATAGCCGCCATGAGCGGTTCCGCGCCTCCGGCAGAGGCCAGGGCCACCGCCCTGCGGATTTGGGCATGGGCCTGCTGTTCCGCCTGCATTTGCCGTGAAAGGGCCAACACCTGCTCCTCCCGCCAGTGGGGATGGGTCAGTTCTCCTAGGGCCAATATCTGGGCCGAGGCCGTCCGCCAGTCCTGATTGGCCATGGCCGCTTGGGCCGTCGTCACCAGGGCCGATCCCTCCTCCCACTCTTCGTTCCACCCCGCCAGCAAGTCCTGTCCGGCGACGTGCCAAGAACTCTCCGGGGGAATGTAGCCAATCAGGGCTTCGGCCTCCTCACGGCGACCCTGGCGCAGTTCCTGCTCTGCTGCGGCCACGACTACCGCCGACCACTCCTCAACCAAGGGCTGCGTTTCGTGGGAGAGCCAGTGTTCGGCCCCCCAGCCCTGTACCAGGGTAAGCCCCGCCAGCACGGCCTCCAGATCGCCATCATCCGCCGCCGTCTGGGCACAGGAGAGGGCGGATCGGTCGGTGGTGATCTGGGTGGGATCCTCGCAGTTGGTGCTGGGGGGCAGGTTGACCAACCACAAAAACGCTCCCACGGCGGCGGCGCTCGTGGCCACACAGCTCAAAAACGACAGCAACAACCAACGCCAAGGAATCCCATGGGCGCGACTGGGGCGAGGCGGATTTGCCGTATGCCTAGGAAGATGTTGAATGACTTCGGGCATGGCGAAATGAACGTCCGCCCCCATCGCCGCCATGGTAAAGGGCGGCGGCGGGGGCGGATCGGGGCTAACTGGAGTTTTCTCCGGTTCGAGTCGCGGCCCCTCTGGGTAGGGAACCGATTGTGGTTGGTTGACCATCGCCATTCTGTGCTCCTGCTCCAACACCTCCTTAACTCTATCCAGAACCTAGGGATGGGAGCCGGGAAAATTAGGATTTCTTAGCCACACCCACCCACCGCCGATTCCTGGGATAGACATACCTTCCTTTTCTGACCTTCCCGATACTTCAGGAAAACCAGACCCCCAAACGGTGGAAGCCATGCCGCCATAACCAGCGGTGCGATGGTCGATCAGCGGTGTGAGAGGCGGCAGCGGGCTTACGAACCAATCCAGGTTCGCCCAAAAGCCCGACCGAACCAAGCGATAGGTTATTCAGCGGTAGCGAGTTCGGTGCTGCCCCGACGCTTGCGGCTGGTGAGGCTGTTGAACAGCATTTGACCGATGGCCTTGATCAGGTTGCCTTCCAGTTCTTTGAACATTTCCATGTTCATGCCAAAGGCGTCGTTGGCCTCTTCCACGATGGCGGCAATCATGGTCTCATCCACGGGGGCAGCGTCCATGGATTGCCGATACGTCGCCTTAAAGGCTTTCTCGTCGGCAATGTCAGGGAATTCATAGAAAGCGGTGCCCTCGCCATCGTTGAGGTTCATGGCCCGCTGGGCGATCCCCTTGAGGATTTGCCCCCCCGACAGGTCGCCGATGTAGCGGGTGTAGGAGTGGCTGACCAGCAGTTCGGGCTGGGTGTTGCCCACCTCGCGAATGCGGTTGACGTAGGCTTGACCACCGGGGGTCATGGCAATTTGGTCGCGCCAGTTGGGGCCATAGTAGTAGGCGAGATCGGCCTCTAGGGATGCCTTGCGGTGCAGTTCCGGGAAGTAAACAGTCGAGACGACGGGATGATCTTTGTGGCGCTCTAGTTCTTCTTCCATGGCCGCGTAGGCGTAGTAGAAGTTGGCCACCAGTTTACGGTAGGAGTTTTTCTCAACGACACCCCGCAAAAAGCAGCGCACAAACCCCATGTTTTCGGCCATGGTATGGGCTTTTTGGGTACCTTCGCGCAGCTCGGTTGATAGGTTGCTCATGCTAAACGTCTCGCTCTAGGTCTAATTGGAAAACAACATGCAATGGGGCTTGGCCCAGATTGTTAAATCACCGTAATGGTTAACTTAGACTGATCTGAGAACCCTTTTCATTACGTTTTTTTACGGAGCATCAAGGGTTGTGATCCCTTTGTTGCGCTGTGTCAAGCCTGCGGGGCTATGCGGGGCTGGCCCGAGCGCCGCCTCTCCTTGGCTTGAACTGTGGGCTGGTTAGAAATTCAAGGGATGGAAGCCTGCCCCCACCATGGGTTCCCCCGTAATGTCGATAAAGCCCCAGGATCCATTCATCTGCACCCTAGCCCATCCTTCGGAAAAGGGGCCAGCGTTGCTATAGGTGGGATCTACCACCCAATCACCCCTGGGGTTGATGTAGCCGTAGCGTCCGTCTACCTGCACGGCAGCGAGCCCCTCGGAAAAGTTGGCGGCGTAGTCAAAGCGGGGGGGGATGGCTAGGTGCCCAGCGGGATCGAGGTAGCCCCATTTGTCTCCGGATAGGACGGCGGCTCGCCCATCGGCAAATTCGGCGGCAAAGGCTAGGGTGGGCTCGATGACCCAGTCTCCCTGGGGGGTGATGTAGCCGAAGAAGCGACCCTGGCGCACGCGGGCCAACCCTTCCGAAAAATGAAAGGCTCCATCGTAGACGGCGGGAATCACCATCACGCCAGCGGGGTTAATGTAGCCGTACTGATCGTTCTGTTTGGCCACCGCCAGCCCCTCAGCAAAGCGCCAAGCGTCTTTCAACTGGGGGGCAATCACCAGCCGCCCCTGGGTATTAATGTAGCCGTAGCGATCCGCCACCTTCACCACGGCTCGCCCCTCCGAGAAGGAGTCGGCCAGGTCAAACTGAGGTTCAATCACCCACTCCCCTAGCAGGTTAATAAAGCCGTACTTGGTGCCGCCCTGCACCGCTGCCAGCCCCTGGGCAAAGGCTTTGGCCTGTCGAAACTGCACGGCAATGGCCCATTCCCCTTGGCGGTTAAGATAGCCGTAGTAGTCGCCTGCCCGCGCCAGGGCTAGGGATTCGGCATACGCTGAGGCCACCGTCACCGCAGGGTCGAACACGGTAATGCGCAGGTGCCCGCTGGTGTCGAGGTAGCCAAGGCGGGAACCGACTTGCACCATCGCTACCCCTTCGGCAAAATCAGAAACCTGGTCAAACAGCAGCGGACGAAGCATGGAGCTAGAACCCTTAAGGGAGGACGGATCGATGAACTGTACCATGGCGGTCGCCGTTGGTTGAGGCGGGTTCCCCGGTGCCCCAGCCAAGCCAACTAGGAACCCTAGGCCTAACGGCAGGGCGAGGCGAGGGAGGGGCCAGGTTGGGATCTGAAAGGGTGCCATATTGACCGCGCCATTTAGAATTACAGCATCATTCCAATTCGATCAGGGTGCTCATCACAAAGTAGGTGCAGGCTTTGCTTTCTTTCTATGATGCCTTGATTTTAGTCGGCCATTCCAGTCATCAGCCCTATGCTGATCGGCTGAACCAATGGTTGAAGCAATACGGCTATACGGCTTGGCAACCCGCGACATTGCCCCCCAGCCATGCCCCCAATACCATTGATGCGGTGGTGAGCCATGCCCACAATGTCCTGCTTGTGGCAACCCCTACCGTCTATCCCAATGATGTTAGGGCCATGATTGAGCAGGCCATGGCTTACCACAAGCGCCTGTTTGTGATTGTTCCCCTTGTGCCTGAGGAAGACGGCCTCGACGCCACCGATGAAGCGGATAGCGAAACCTTAACCGATGCCACACATTCCGACCGCGCAAATTCCGACCGCATCGCCAATTTCGATGGCACAAGTTCCGATGGCATAAATCCCGATCTCTCAAGTGACGATCTCGCGGGTGCCGACTTGGCCAATGCTGATCCCACACATTTCGCCCTAACCAGTCAGGACTTCACGACGCTAGATCGTGACCTCCTAGACCGTGACCCCATGGAGGCATTGTCAGCCCTAGCCGATCTGATGGAGTGGGAGAGTCATCGTCAGACTAACCCTTGGCTGGTGCAGATGGCGGTGCAGGTGGAGGGGGATGTCCCTTCGACCTCGTTGCTTCAGCTCATCGAGACCTTGCAAGATCAAGCGGAGTTGATTCACCAACACAGTCGTCTTTTGGTGCG
This sequence comes from Phormidium sp. FACHB-1136, assembly GCF_014697375.1. GTDB lineage: Bacteria > Cyanobacteriota > Cyanobacteriia > Phormidesmidales > Phormidesmidaceae > Nodosilinea. The sequence goes on along the minus strand of NZ_JACJRS010000052.1, from coordinate 4,258 downwards.
GGCTTTGCAATGGTCCAGCCATGACTATGCGGCCCAGCATTGGCTGACGGAATCCGACCTCACCCAGGCGATTCAGTGGCTCAATGCCATCACCCAGGCGTCTGGCCCCACCTGTCAGCCCACCGCCCTACAGCAAGATTTCATTATCGCCAGCACCCAGAGCACCGACGACGCCATCGTGACGGTGCTGTTGGCCTATGCCGATGGAGATCGGGAGATACCCCTTAGCCCAGGCGGCCCTGCCAGCCTTGATGCCCTGCGCGACTTGCTCCAGGCCGCAGGCATTTCGATGTGGGATCTTCACAACGACTGCCCCCCTGAGGCCAACTTGGAAATTGCCCTCTCCCGCGCCACCGAAGCCTGTGATAACTACGTCATTTTGCTATCGCCCCATGCCCTAGGCCATGCCCTCTGTTTAGAGGGGCTGCTGTTTGCCCTCAGCATGAATAAACGCATCGTACCTGTGCTGCTATCCACGGTGGATGCCGATCACCTCCCGGAGCCGCTCCAGGGGATGCCCTGGGTCGATTTACGCGGGGCCAAGCCGCCCCTATCCACCACCAACGCCGGACGGCAACTGATACAAGCCCTGCGCCACGAGGCCGACTATCACCGTACCCACACCCAACTGCTGATGGCTGCCCTGCGCTGGGAACGACAGCAGCGCCACCCCAACGGATTGCTGTCCCCCCAGGAGGCCCGCACCTACCATCGCTGGATCCAGGAGGCCCAGCAACGATCTCGCCATCGGCCCATCTATTTGCAGGAACTATTCATCACCGAAAGCCTGCGTCGGACTACCCTCCCCACCCACAGCGACTCTCCCCGCCAAATCCTAGCCCAGATGACCGATCACATGAAGACCTGGCTTGCCCAGCGCATCCACCGCTGAGGTGTGACAGGGGGACAGGGGGACAGGGGGACGCGGCAGGACAAGGAGATCTTGCCCCTACATCGTCTCTGGAAGGTCGGGATTGGGGGCTTCAAAGGAGGCAGGCTTGGTGGTTTCGTTAATCACCACGGGCAGCAGGGCCGCTAGGGTCACGACCACCGCATCCACGGGGCAAAGGGGCACAATATGTAGCAACCGCCCCAGGGCTGGGATAAACAGGGCCAAAAACTGAAGGGTAATCGAGAGCATTAACGCCAGCCCCAAATAGCGATTAGGAGCCAGGGCAGGGCGACGAAACAGATGTCGCTGGCGAGAACGGCACACCAGGGCATGGAGCAACTGCCCCAGGGTAAGCGCCATGAATCCCACCGTGCTGGCCTGGGCACCGATACCGTAGGCATGAATGGCATAACCATAGGCCGCAAGGGCGCTGGCAGCGATCACCGTGGCCTCCAACACCATGCGCCGAAAGGCCGCCGCCGGAATCAGGGGTTCGGTGGTGGGGCGCGGGGGTTGGGTCAGCACCTCCGATGCCGCAGGTTCTAGGGCGAGGGCGAGGCCGGGGAAAATGTCCGTTACCAAATTCAGCCACAGCAGTTGCAGGGCATTGAGCGGTGCCCCCAGACCGAGACTAATGCCCGCAAACATCACGATAATTTCGCTGAGGTTGGTGGCCAGCAAAAAATGAACCGCCTTGCGAATGTTGCTGTAGATAGTACGGCCTTGGGCAATGGCGGCAATCAGGGCATCCAGATTGTCGTCCTGCAAAATCACGTCGGCCACTTCCCGCGCTGCATCGGTGCCGCTGTGGCCCATGGCAATGCCCACCTCAGCCACCTTGAGGGCGGGGGTATCGTTAAGGCCGTCCCCAGTCATCGCCACCACCTGCCCCGACCGCTGAAGCGCCTGCACCACCTGAAGCTTAGCCGCCGGACTAATGCGGGCGAACACCTGCACCTCCTGAATTTGGGCGTGGGCGTCCGTGGCCGAGAGGTGGGCCAGTTCAGTCGCATCCAGCACCGAGAGATCCTGGTCTTGACCGAGGTTGAGGGCTTGTCCCAAGGCGGCGGCGGTGGCCCGTTGATCCCCCGTCACCATCACCGTGGCAATTCCGGCCCGATGGAAGGCGGCGATGGTGTCCTTCACCCCCCCCCGCAAGGGATCAGCCATAGCCACTAAGCCCAGCCACACCAAGGGCGTTTCCGTCCAGTCGTCCTTTTGCGATGGATAGCCGTAGGCCACCCCCAACACCCGCAGCCCCGCCTGGGCCATGCGCTCATTTTGGGCAATGATGGCCTGCCGCTGAGTGGGGGTGAGGGGAATCGGATCGTCCAAGTTGGGTAACCAGTGGGTCGCGGCTTCCCTCGACCAATCGTTGTCTGCGTCTGGATTCCCAGCGGTTTCCAGTGGTTGAGCCGTCGCCAGCACGGAGACATTGGGGCTATCTAACATCACCGCACAGCGAGCCAGCAGTTCTAGGGGGCTGCCCTTCACCGCCACCAGCCAGCCGTCCGTGGGGATGGAATGCAGCGTCGCCATCACGTTGCGCTGGGCGGATCGGTGTTGAATCGCACCTTGGGGATAGGTTTGGCGCAGGGCAGAAATGTCGATTCCCGCCTGATGGGCCACCGCTAATAGGGCATTTTCCGTCGATGATCCGGTAAAGATAGGCTGAGGCTTGGGATCCCCAGGCCGACACACCGTAGGGGCGAGGTCTCCTCGCCCACTGATACCGAGGGTAAACGGGTCGGATTCAGTCTTGGAAACGGGATCCGGCTGGGGATCAGCCTCCTTGACATCGGCCACCTCGCTTTCGTTGCAGAGAACGACCATTCGCAACAGGGTATGCAGCGGGCCAGGGAGGATGACCTCCGGCCAGAGGGACACCCCATCGGTCAGGGTGAGGTGGGTGTGATCGGTGTGCAGTTCCGCCACGGCCATGCGGTTGGCGGTGAGGGTTCCGGTTTTGTCGAGGCACAGGGTTTGCAGCGATCCCAAGGTTTCCACCGCATCCAGCCGCCGAATGAGAACTCGCTGCCGTCGCATGGCCAAAATGCCCAGGGCCAGGGTCGTGGTCGCCACCGCTGGCAAGCCCTCCGGCACCGCCGCCACCGCCAGGGCCACCGCCGTGGTCAGCATCTCCAAGGGGGCATAGCCCCGCCACAGCCCCAAGCCAAACACCACCGCACAGACCGCACTCGAAATCCACACCAATTGACTCCCAGCCTGGTCAAGTTGCTGCTCCATGGGCGTTGGGGGATGGCTGGATTGCCCCACCAAGGCTTGGATCTGGCCCATTTCTGTGGTCGCCCCTGTGGCGACCACCACGGCCAAGCCCTGCCCCCCCGTGACCAAGGTGCCGCGATAGACCATGTTGGCGCGATCTGCTAGGGGCAAATTGGCCTGGGGCAAGGATTCTACAGCTTTGCCCACGGGCAAACTTTCTCCAGTCAGGGCAGACTCATCCACACTGAGGGACTGGGCCTCGATCAACCGCCCATCCGCCACCACCAACGAACCGGGCCGCAGCACCAGAATATCCCCCGGCACCACCGCAGCGGCATCCAGTTCCACCACATCCCCATTGCGCCGCACCCAGGCCGTCGGCGAAGACAGATGATCTAGGGAACGAATAATCCGGTCGGACTGGCTTTCCGTGGCATAGCCAATCACGCCGTTGATCAGCACCACCCCAAAAATCACCAAGGCATCGGTGGGGCCACCCGTGAAATAGGCAATCACCGCCGCCACCGTCAGTAGCGCCACGGGCAAAGATCGAAACTGGGCCACCCAAATCGCCCACTGGGAACGGGGCGGCACCTCCGGCAAAACGTTGGAGCCGTAGCGCTGAAGGGATGCCTCGGCGACCTCAGAGGACAACCCAGCCGGGGAACTGTGGAAGGTGGCCAACACCCGATCCCCCTCCTGGCCGTACCAAGACGGCACAGAGACCGGGTTCAACGAACTGACCATGGCAAACCTCGCCCAACCGTGACAACCCTAATGGCTTTGTTATTCATGCAGGATAGACACCCGCCCCATGGCCCTAGGACAGGGGCTTAAGTCGAGAACGAGCAATGGCGAATCGCCTGTGAATAACTGGACTAGGGCTTTCTTACCTCCCATTATCGCCCAGGCCCAATCTCCACTGCCATTTCCCACCACCTATAAGCTGATATGCATTTAAATTGCATTGACTGTGTTTCCTTTATTTTTGATCTTGCGATCCCAGTTGATGACAAGCTGCCCTTCGTTCAACAGGTTATGAACAAGCGCTTCTAGATCCTCAATCGACTCAAATAGACGATTGGCAATGAATTCCTTTGCAGAGTGCCAAACTAACTCGATTAAATTATAGTCCGGACT
>NZ_JACJRS010000051.1 GCF_014697375.1 Phormidium sp. FACHB-1136 | reverse complement strand
AGGCTGCGATTGCCCAGGGGCTTACACCTGAAGATGATCCCATTGTCGATGATGTTCAAGCCGTATTAGCCAAGGTTGACGCAGGCCAATCGTTACGGGAGGCCGCCGATGCTCAAGGCGTTGACGTCGAAATCCTTGAAGCTTTGGCGGCATTAGGTCAAGAACAACGTCAGTTTGATGATGCTGACATTCAGGTTCAAAAGATTTAGATTTCCTTAGATTTTCTCTCATCCTTCTTGCCTAGAGAATTGATATAATTTGAATCAAATTGATCAATAGATTGATATGATTCCTGTCGATGTTAGCCCTGATCATATCCTGATTAGGCTAAAATGATTTGAACTCAGTTTGCAACTCGAAATCTATGGCCCTTTCTGCTCAAATCAAACTTGAAAAAGCGAGTGCGCTATCACCTGAATACCTTCAGGCCTTCTTAATGCGTTGCCCCTTTCCTTTCACTTATCCTAATGATGCCCACACCTTCCTACAGAAGAATCGTGAACGGGGTCAAGAACACGGCGTTCAGTGGCTTGAACAGGGCTTGAAGATTCGGATCTTGAACGAAGTTATTGACTTAGAGAAAGCTCATTACTGGGCCTATCATCCGGCCAAACGAACACGATCTCAGTACCAAGACCAGGGGGTTTCTGTTCAGATCCACTTCGCTTTCCCGGTGCCTGGAGCCAAAGCCTACTATGACCCAGGTGATGGTCAAGCTCAACCCGTACCTGAGGGGGAAGACTTAGCGGGTCTAGGCCCATTAGTTTGGGTGCGCACCTTCGCCCAGCGCCTAGAGGATAAGAGTGAGGCCACCAAAGCCCACAATCGTCGGGTGGTGGCCCTACGCAAGCTGCTCTATGAGTACAACGAGATCTTGACAGGCTCCATCCCCGCCCTTCGGGCCGCCTGGGACTACGACGATGAGGAAGACGACTTCTTGTATGACTCACCTTCAGTCTGGGCTGATGACGACCTCAGTGAGTAGTAGAAGTTCTACCCCTGGAGAAGGAGAGGCTGGGGTCAAAGCATTACCACGGGAACTGCCGAGCTTTGTCCTATTTGTAAAATATCGTTCGCCATCGCTTGAGCGGCAGCATTGGCGATGGCCTGCCAATCTTCGGGAGTAAAGATTTGTGCAAGCATCGTGATCGCTTGAGCCCGAACCACCGTCTGCTCGTCAGGTAGTGCCTGCTCTTTTTCCGCTAATAGCGCCTCAATCCAGGCCGTTTGTTCTGGAGTAAGCTTTCTCAGGTGGCTGCACAGGCATTTTTGGGCCTCCAGGTAGACAACTTCTAGACTCCGCCCAAGCTGCCATGACTCCAACCACCCCTTCAACTCCGGCAACAAGACCGATAGCACTCGCATCGTCCACCGTTGCTGCTGTAGCGCTTCTGGCGCAGCATTCTTGAGTAAGTCCACATAGGGCTGTAGGCCCAGACCCGCCTCAACCGTCCCTTCCTCACTGGCATGATCGGCATCGGCTTTCCGCACCCAAGCCTCGTCATTGAGTAAGTCCATCAGGTTGCCCGTTTTTCTCAGTTGCTCAGCTAGGATGGCGTCATTCATAAGCGATTCTCTGAGTTAGAGCGTTAAAGCGCCGTACTCGAAGTATACCAACCCGTCTTTGTCCGGGTCGGGGCCGTGGTCCGGCATATTGTAACGTCGGTAGAAGGCTTCCGCGCCCGGTAGCGCATGGAGGCCGACACGACCACCGTACCCTAACTCCACACTACGCTGACGGGCAAAAAGTAAGAGCGCCCGTCCGACCCCAATCAGATAGGGAGGATCTTCGAGCAAGCGGCGATTCCACGGGGCAGAGGCCAAGTATTCGACATAGACCAGAGGAAACCGTTGCGGCAACCAGGAACGGTGCCATTGCGTTTCGAGTAAGATAACGCCTTGAAGTAGGGCCTCAAACTCGATGCCGTAAGCCTCATAGCGATCATCATTGACGGCCAGCCGTAACTTATAGGCCCAGTTCCAACTGGTGTCAGGCTGTTCTGTCTCCCGCAGAAGACCTGTCCAGATGGCGTCGATCTGTCCGACCTGTTCCTGGGTTAGCAGGCCGATTGCCGCCGTGACGATGCGGTTTGGCGGTTGGGTTAATCGAAGTGAACGGGGCATCGGTATCACATCAGAGTGCCCTACAGCGTATCAATGACTGTTCGGTTCTCCAATGGAGATTGCACAGCGCTGGCTCATGATAGAGCGATAGCCAGCTTGTAGCCACAGCTATATCGTCAGATAGGCGCGGGCACCGATTGACCTAGGCCAAGCGTTCAAGGCATCGTAGAGGGGGGAGTTTTTTCACAGCGTTCACGGGTTTGAGTGGTATCTAAGCTTAGGATGCTAGATTCCCCTTCTCGCTCAATTCCCTGAAACCACCGCACAGAAAGGTACTCAGCCACCTACAAGTAGCTTTTGCCAGTCAACCAGCTTTTTAACTATCCTGTACTCAAAAGAACCACCGTAGAATACCTACTGACCAGAATCACGGCACCAATCAACTCGTCCTTGCCGCACCCAAAAGTGGCATTTGCAGTCATTGATCTGTCGTACAGATGGACTAATCGTAGGCCGCTTTAACCCATCAACAAAAACCTGCCAAGATGGATGACGAGTGGTATTGAGGGATAGAAGAATGATCTCGCCACATCCACCAGGACAACGGAAGCAAGCCCATTTTTGATATTGTCGTTCTCCAACGATGACGATCTCTCCAGGGGCTACTTCTTCAGGGGTTGGAGGGGAAAGTGCTTCTCGCCCTACAAAGTCGGGCTTTGGAATCAGACGAACTGAGACAAGAATGCGTCGGAGTACGGAATGCAGAAACATAGGGCTACACCTGATTAAGAAAAGGCTCAACATCTCCCTGCCCCCAGCACTCACTTTGGGCACATATCGGACAATGCTCATCAATACGAGCGCCTTGCCTCCGATCTTCGACGAGGTGGTACCTTCTACATCGTTGGGCGATGGCTCCATCAGCTCCACGAAATCCTTGAACCCGGTGAACGAGTTCTTCAAGGGCCATGATCGCTACATCTGTTGTAAACAGTACTACGGCGGGACTTGGATTACCTTCTCCTATGACATAAGCTTCGAGCTTTCTCCGCTCGTATTCGTCGGGTTGCTCTCGTTTTAAGGTCTCATCACGGGCGGTAACCGGATCGATAATTTCGCGGCACAGTAAGCAGGGATGGCCCGGTAGAAGCGTTGTGACTCTGCCATCTAAGGCTTTTATCTCTGGAGGATCTGAAGAAGAGACCTCGATCGCTAGACCCACATCAAAAACCGGAGTGAGGTAAAAGTAGGCAAAGCGATTCAGCATCAAGCGACCAGCATGATCATCGGTGCAGCTAAACACCACATCACAGGCTTTCAGAGCGTCTCGGCATTGTGGATCGCCTATCCAGGATTGATAGCTTCTCACTTCCACACCGATGCCCAGGACAGTTAATGATCGCGCCACTACCTCGACTTTGGGCCGCTGCTCTTGGGCATCATCCCATGTCGCACCATGGAGCCGGTTTAGGTTGCTTTCCTCGACGCCATCCTTGTCAAACAGAGCGATTTGTCGAATGCCTAGCTTTGGTAGCAGCATGGCTACAGCGCTGCCTGTTCCGCCACAACCCACCACACCTACCCGCAACATAGACAGGTCTTGAGTCAGGGCTTGACCAAAGGCAAGGGATTGTCGATGAAACACGGCAGGGGACTCGCCTTCACCACGACCTGGATAATTAAGCTGGATCCGATTTCCGACCGAGGAAATGAGATGAAGCGGTTGGTGCTCTTGGGGATTTAGCCAGCATCGTCCAATCAAGTTTCCGCTTGAAGTCAAAACGAGACTTAATAACCTTGTCGTATCTCCGTTTCGATTATGGGCAAGCTGTACCAAATCCGGTTCATTGCTGTCGTCCTGATCAGAAAACGCCGCGAAGCCGCCAGGATGACTATGGACAAGCGCGACTGTCAGCCCTTTGTCTTGAGCCTGTTTTAGAGCCTGAACAAAGGAATCTGTCTTCCAGGTGATGTGCTGGGACGAATGGGAAATAATGTCTTCATCAGGGACAGGCAAAACCTCGAAGGACAGGTATTTCCAGCGAGGAAGATTCGTCCATGGATCAGACTCGATGTACGCTTTGCCGCAAAGCAGGTAGGCGGCTCGCTCTCGACCATCGAATTGAAGGAGCCTGTCGTTTAGCTCACGAAAGTGGCGTTCCTGTAAGACGACGCTGATCATGCGGCCACCTCCAGGGCATGTTCCACGCGCTTGAGCATTGTCCAGATACCATCAACCCCGCGTCGCCACTCGTTGTTGTGGCGTGACCAGCGCTGCCAAGACAATCCATTGAAGTTAAAAGCGTGGTCAGCGGCTTTTGGGTAGCGGCTATGGGCAGTGAGTTTTGCCCAGGGTTGTAGGTAGAACATATCGGGCGGGACATCTGGGTAGCCTGACGGCAGCAAGATGAGCATGTCGGCTTGGAGGACGTCGTATTTATTGGGTGGCAGCTTGAAGGCAGGGAAAACCACTCCCTTGTTACGGCCATCCACAACTTCGTGAAAGGTGAAGCCCTTGCTCTGTAGGTATTCTCGATCGCTGGAAGGTAAGAAACTCATGACCTAACCCTCCGTTGTGGTTTTCTTGCCGGTGAAGAAGCGCTCAACCCCAAGAGCTTGAAGATCAACCGTTTCGGTATTTTCGATAGGGCGGTCTTCTCCTCCCCGCACCTCTAGCCAGACTCCGTAGAATTGGGGGTCAACTCCAGCAAGCTGTTTGAGCTTTAGCCCGGTAATGAGCGGCGCTCCCCACTCGAAGCGGCGACCATCAATGACAAATCGAAATGAGCGATCGCTGCGCCAGGTGATGAAGCGCTCAATCCCGCCCTGCCTAAGATCGACGGTTTCATCCAAACGAATTTCTTCAAGCTGCCCATCAGGAAGCAGGTAGAAGATGAGGTATTCGTCTGCTGGACGCTTTTTCGCCACCTCCAGGAGCTGAAGCCCCGTGATGACAGGATCATTGACCGAATAAGGCGTCTGATCAATGGTGACTCGGTAATTCTGCGACGTAACCATATCTAAATCTCCGCATTGCGAGAGTGACGTTTAATTGCGAGAATGCAATTCTGTTTATGTTATTGCACATGTGACGTAGAATTGCAAGTAAGCAACCGGAGGGGAGATGGGAAAAGTCGAGTTCAATGCAGAGGCGTTCTATGCAGCGTTAGACAGCCAGCGGCAGTCTAAGAAGCTGACGTGGAAGCAAGTCGCCGTAGAATCTGGGGTGAGCGCATCCACGCTGACTCGCATGGCGCAGGGTAAAAGACCCGATGTTGATAGCCTTGCTGCTTTGCTAAATTGGTCAGGTCTAAAGGCCGAAATGTTTGTGAAGGGGGATCAAGAGACTCAGATAGAGTCGGATCCGCTTGCTCAAATTACTGCCTACCTACGAGCTGATCGCCACCTCACCTCTGAGGCATCCGCTGCCATTGAGGCGATCGTCAAAGTGGCCTATGAAAAACTGCGTAAGGATGATTAGAGATGACGTTGCGCCGTGGATTTAAGAAGGACTCTGACGACTATTCCAGAGATGTTCGATCAGAAATGGGGTTAAAAGCCTATGCGCCTCTATGCCCTTGGCAGCTTGCTGAACACTTAGCAATCCCCGTCGTTCCTCTTTCAGAATTCAGAGATGTATGCCCGGACGAAACTCTTTACCTGACTCAGGTAGAACCCAGATGTTTCTCTGCCGTCACGGTGTTCCGTGGGCATCGCCGTTTAATTGTCCACAATGATGCCCATACTCCACAGCGGCAAGCATCCAACATCATCCATGAATTGAGCCATGGGATTTTGCGACATCCACCCACTGAGCCATTTGGTGAACATGGCTGCCGCAACTTCAACCAGGAAATAGAAGAAGAAGCCAATTGGCTTGGCCCAGCTCTCTTAATTTCGGTAGAAGCTGCTCTCCACATCGTCAGGAGGAGCATGAGCGTGGCACAGGCCAGCGAGCTTTACCGTGTAACCGAAGATGTCATCCGAATGCGGCTTAATGTTACGGGGGCGCGGAAGCGATTGGCTCGCCAGCGAGCCTAGCCTAGAGACGGGCGGGGTATCATTGGGTAGACTTACCCCTCTACAAACGTGGGAAGGCTTGGTTATAGCAGAAGACAAGTTCTGGTCGTTAGCACGTCCATAGGACGAACTGTCCCATTTACGATGGTCTAGTAGTTTCCCCATTACAGATCTGAAACATCGACCAAAATTTTTCCGTTGCTAAAACGAATCTTTGAGTGGGTGCTTAGGTCAGTATTTGAGGCAATGCCACGTATCCTCATTCCTCTTCCTGACGCTCCAGCTTCTGCACCGCCGTCTCCAGACCCATCTCCAACTGCTCCGACGTGGGGAGCTGCTGCTTCAGGGACTCCGGCAAGTTATCCCGCAGCTTGTAGCTTGACACCCCAATGGGCTGCTGGCTCCCTTGCAGCGCATACTCCACCGTTGTGCGGTCTTTGCTCTTGCAGAGAATGATGCCGATGGTCGGGTCGTCGCGGTCCGTGCGCAGCAGGTTGTCCACCGCTGCCACGTAAAAGCTCATCTGACCCGAGTGCTGTGGCTCAAATTCGCCCATCTTCAGGTCAATCACCACATAGCAATGCAGATGAACGTGGTAAAACAGCAGGTCAAGACGGTACTCTTTGCCGCTAACCTCAATGGGATATTGGCTACCCAAAAACGAGAAGCCCATGCCCAACTCCAACAAGAAGTTACGGATCTGGTAGGTCAGCGCATTCTCTAGCTCGCTCTCGCGGGCGTCTTTTCTGATGGTGAGGAAGTCGAAATTGTAGGGGTCTTTGATGAGCTGCTGGGCCAGGTCGGACTGTGGTGTAGGGAGGGCACGGGCAAAGTTGGTGACGGCCCCACCCTGGCGATCATACAGACCACTCTCAATCTGCATCACCAACACATTACGGCTCCATCCGTTTTCGATGGTCTGCTGAATGTACCAGCGCCGTGCCTCGGGGTCTTTGACCTTGTCCAGCAGGGTGCAGTTGTGGAACCAGGGAATTTGTCCAGCAGCTTGCTGGACAATTGCATCATCGGGCCACGCCTCCGCAAACGCCCTCATATACATGAGGTTAGAGCGTGAGAATCCCTTGACATCAGGAAACTCTCGTTTCAAATCCTGGGCCAACCGATGGATCACCTTGCCGCCCCAGCCCTCCGCCTGCTGCCGCTGCAAAATCTCTCGCCCGATCTGCCAGTAAAGCAACACCAGCTCTCGATTCACCGCCAACGCCGCCCGCACCTGAGCCGTCCGGATGCGCTGCTTCAAGTCGTTGAGAAGAGCGGAGTAGCGATCATCGTCGGGAAACAGGGAGGGGGGATCAGCCATTGGTGGGGCAAGGCCTCTTGAGAACGGTCAGTAGGGTTCAAGCCCATCGCTGACGGACTCAAATTCTATAACGCCACAAAGTAACGAAGCTGCGGTTTGGGATAATTTAGTTATTTTGTACTGATATATGCAGGAATTTCTCATGGCATGAGGTCTGCCGCCTCGATTTTGGGGAACGTCTGGATTGAGATCCACAGGCAGCAGGGTGAATATCGGCCTAGATCAACAACGAGAGTAGCTGCGCGGCACAGCAACTATTCCGCTGCCAGAGAAACGCTGAAATGCCTTGTCCCACAGTGAATACGACCACGATCTCCTAGTCGGGGTCGAGCTGATGAGTCTCACCAAGGCAGGACGTTTCAACTGTACTACAACACCTCAATTCAGGCCGAATTTAGGCCAATCACTTGTCTGACCCTGAGACTCAACTCAAGACTATGAAATAGTAATTCGGCTCTAGAAAGGCGGGCATAGTTCATAGGAACTAAATTACCCCAAATCGCAGCTTCGCTACTTTAGGGCATTGATACCCCCTCCGTGTTTTCAAATATCGTCTAATGGCTCACAGTGTAGTCTGTACCAATATCTCCCACAAAGGAGAAGGAGCGGACAAAATCAAATATCTGACGAATCTCCTTGAGTTCAAGATCGTCATCGACTAGTTTTGTGACGTCATGTCTCAGCTTTTTGGTGTCTTGAATCAGCACACTGGTTGGATTAAGTCTTTCATATTTATCCAAATAGGTATTAATAACCTTGGTTAGGGTTTCAGTTTTGCCGTTTTGTCCTAGGAGATGCCGACCTTCTTCGTAGTGAGAGCCGATCTCTTCGATGATGTCGCGCATTAAATCGGGGTATCGACTGGAAAAGGCAAGCAGGGCAAGGATGGCCTTTTGTTCGCGGCGGGTAGGGCGGTGCCCACGGGTGCGGCTGAGGACTTTATAGAGCTTGTAGACATTGGTGAGTCGTTTGAGGCTGCGGGGAGAGAGTTCCGATTCCTGGCAGCATTGAATCAGCAGGTTGAATTCTTTGGGAGAAAATTCATTGAACTTCGTGCCGCTGGTTTCGCTGTCTTGAATCACGACCTGAGCGCGAAGATAGTTGCGGAGAGCGGTTTCATCAATGGGGCGGATGCGATAGGGAATTTGGATGATTTTTTCTAGATAGTCGGCGGCGGAGGGGCGACCTTGAAGGGAAAGAACGCCTTGGTAGTGTTTGGCTAGGGCACGGTTGATATATCGTTCGTCGATGGCGAGGACAGCAATGAAGAGAGGATTTTTGACCAGGAGTTGAACCGCTTCGAGAACGTCAACCACTGTATCGGGGGGACAGCGGTCGAGGTCATCGATGAACAGCACCACACGGGCAGGTCCACGGGGAAAGACGTCTCGGATTTTATTGAGCTTATTTTTATACTCTTCACTATCGTGAGGAGGTGGTAGGAGCGCTTGACTCAACTTGCTGAGGTCTATTTTGACTTTGTGCATCATCCCTAACTCCCGGTCATACCTTTCGCCTTTGACCGTAGCATTCACAAAACTTGCCAGCGAAGCAAATTGATCTGGGGGCAGATCGTTTTGAGCCTGGGTAATTTCTTGCTCTAATTTTTTTTGTTGGTTATGCAACTTATTGATGTCACCATCTAGCTTCCGCAATTCAATGGCCTGATTTTCAGAAATGAGATCATGAAATTTATTTTCTGCCCGCTCTTGTAACGTTACTTGATAGTCTTGAATTGACCGTTGTGCTTGGGCAAGCCATTTCTAGTGTGATTTAAAGAGATTTTGAATCAAACTAATAGCGGGAATTAGGGGTGTAATCAGCCATGACAGTTGTGCAATGGTATTTTTTGGATTGATCCAATGAACAATAAGTGGGCCAAGAATCGCACAACCGAGCAAAATTAAAACTGTAATGATCAATTGCCGATTCTTGTTTGCCCATTTCCGTAGAGCAAACCAAGATAGGGAATACTTTTTATCGCCATTAGGAAGGATGATTTGATCTTCATCGAGAATTTCACTGAATGTTTGGTTAATGAAAAGGTTTATCTTGTTGAGATCAGAGCTATCAACATCCGTTGATTTCAATCTATTCTCAATCTCTGTTTGTAAGCCACGTGCAATCTCTGCGCCAAAGTATTTGCTGAATAAAAAGCCTGAAATACTGCTGGTTTCTATGAGAACACCTGTAAACCAGTTTCCTGGTTCTTTGTCGGGAGCAATCCGTTCGTTGAGTGTTATCTTTTCCTGCTCTAATTTCTTTAATTGATGCGTTATTTGATCGAGTTGTTCTTCGGCTTTGGCAAGGCGATTTCTAGCATCTGTTTCAGCAATGCCATACTGTTCCCAGAGCAACGTTGTCCAAGACTCTTGTTGTTCCTTATTTTTTTCCTTTAGTTCACTGAGTTTTTCTTTGCCTAAGGTCTTTTCTAATAAATATTGGCAATCGTCTTCGTTTGTTTGATAGAGGACACGCCAGATTTCGCTGCTATTAGAATCGAGAGGGTCGATACCAATCTCTCTTAGTGCCGTTTCTAGGCTAATTTGTCGATCTAGTTCAAAGAAAATGGTTTGCATCAAACTCGCCCAGAGATCGGCTTTGGCGTAAGTCCAGGCATCAAATTTGATTTGGTAAATGTGGCCAACAAAGCGCCCCACCCGATCATTATCTGGGGTGTTTCGCCCTTCTGTTAAGCCCCAGGCTTCAATGGGGTCTATGCCCTGGCTGCGAATCTTGACCATGTGGGTTTGCATCAGGTGCATGATGTAGGATTTACCCCCACCCCAACCGCCCAGAATGCCCACAGCTACAGGGGGGTCTAGGTCGCGCATCATCAGCATTTCGGTGAGGGCGTTGATTTCTTCCTTTAGGTTGAGCAGGTCGGTGTCTTGGGTGGCATCGTTGCGGAGGGTGCCGCTTTTGAGGGCTTGGCGATACCCGGTGCGAAGGAGAAAGAGAGCACGGTTCCAAAGGGATTGAGAGGCTTTGCCAATGCCTGTTTCTCGGTCAATTTCTCGGCCTAGGCGCAGGGGCAGGTGAGGCTTGAGGGCGATGAGGATGCGACGACGCTTAAAGGTGTTGGCATCGGGTGCTTTGGGGTCTTCTTTGAAGGGGTTTTCCTTGGCCCAAGCTTCAATGGCTTTGAGGAGTGGGGGAATTTGCTCGGGAACGGTAATGGTGTATTGACTGAGCAGTTCAATCTGTTGAACGGGGTCTGAGGCTTGCAGGCTGTTAATTTGGGTGAGGGCGTTGTCTCGCACCTCAGGAAAGTGGGTGGCCAAGGCCAGGAGGGATCGGGCTTGATGGTAGCGATCTTGAATGTCTTGGGCAACACTCTGGGCTTCTAGCAACAGGTCTTGGCGGAGATGGGGGGCCAGTTTGACGAGGGAGTTGGCTTTGTCTGGATCGCGGGATTGGTCGCGAATGAGCCGCAACGTGTTGGTTTGGTCGGTGGTGAGGAGGCTCAGATAGGCGGCGTCATTGGTGTGGGGACGGGTGGCCAGAATGAGGGCTAGGTCGATTTTCTGAACGGTGTTGGGTGCATCGGCTTGGAGCTGGGTAACGTCTTGATGCAGCTCTGGGAAGTGGGGTATCAAGGCGCTGAGGGCGGTGGCCTTGGGGTAAGGCTGGTTGAGTTCCATCGCTTTTTCGCGACAGGGGTTGAGTTGTTGGGGGGTGAACTGGGGGGCTGTGGCCAAGGCCGCCAGAACTTGGGCTCGATAGAACTCTGAGGGAAGTTTGGGGAAAATGTTGGCCAAGACTGCGTTTAGGCTGTCGCCGTTGAGACTGGGGGCTAGGACGGTGAGGATGTTGGCAATGCTTTTTTCGTCGTGACTGTTGTGCTGGATGCGTTGCAGCAGATATTGAACTAGGTGATTTTTCTGAGCCAGATCTTCGGGGGTGAGCCGGGAACGGCTGGCGTTACTGAGTCGGGTGGCCACGGCTTGGAAAATTTTGCTGGTGAGGGGCGGCTGGGGGATGCGCTCACTGGCAATGTCTAGGGCGGCTTGGATCTGGATGAGGGATAGGTGAGGAATAAGGGCGCAGAGGGCGGTGGTGGGGTAGGAGTAGCCGGGGATATGCTGCTTGACAATATCGAGGGCTTCGGTGAGGAGGTAGGGGGCGAGGTTGGCGAGGATTTCTGCCCGGTAATCGGGATGGGAGATTTCGGTGTGAACCAGTTGCAAGGCTCTGGGGAAAAGGCCGGGTGAGAGTTTGGGCGCTAGGGCGCTGAGCAGTCTGGCGCGGTCGGCGGTGGTTGGGCCTGTGGGGACGACCCTTAATAGGGTGGCGAGTAAGGTTTGGGGTGTATGGAGGAGTAGGGCTGCGGTGATGCGAAAGGCTGGATCGCGCAGGGCTGTGACGCGATGCTCTGGGGTTTCTATAGCCGCGACAATCTGAATAAATTGTGGGAGCAGTTGGGGGTCACTGGTGGGGAGTTGGGCCGCTACCACAGCCAGGGCTTGGAATCGGTAATACTCATTCGCAATGGTTTGGGCCACCTCTAGGGCTTGTTGGAGCAGTTGGGGTTGACTGGCGGGCAGGTGGCACGCTACTGCTGCTAATGCCCAAGATCGGTATTGCTCATCCTGAATGGTTTGAGCAGCAGCGAGAGCTTGTTGGAGCAGGTGGGGTTGACTAGCAGGCAGTTGGCGCGCTACGGCTTCTAATGCCCGCGATCGGTATCGCTCATCCTGAATCGTTTGGGCAGCAGCGAGAGCTTGTTGGAGCAGTTGTGGTTCACTGGCAGGAAGTTGGGCCGCGACCGCCGTCAGTGCGTTGGATCGGGCATACCCAGACTCAATAGTTGGTAGCCGATCGAGTTCTGCCTGGATTCTCGCCCTGTCCTCATCACTCAGAGGTGGTGGCTCAGATGCCGCTGATTCATCCGCCGCTTTCTCTACCTCAGTTTCCACCGCCTTCTTCGGCCAAAACTCCTCCGGTAGCCCCTGCCCCGGCAACTCCGCCAGCACCTCCTCCACCCGCTTAACCCATTCCTCTCCCGTCAGGTTTTGCGGCTGAATTGTCTCCAGCCATGCCAGCAAATCCTGCACCCAAATGGGTTGTTCCAGCAATGCCTCTTCCGGGTGCTCTAGCGGTGCCATCCATGACCTCCTAACGGGCTATGAAACATTCTCGAAAACCGAACCCCAGCCCACCGCAACAACGCTGCGGTCGCTGCTTGAGCTAAAACCAGATAGAAAACACAGGGCTTGGGTAGGATGCACCCAGGTGCACAGGATCAGTAGCTCACAAACATACTCTTTTGCCGAAGATCCAGCCCTCACCCTAAATCCCTCTCCCAGGACGGGAGAGGGACTTTGAATCAGGCCCCCCTTCTCCCATGTTGGGAGAAGGGGTTGGGGGATGAGGGCCAACTTGCAAAACTGGGATGCACTCGCTTCCCGTCAGGGTGGGCTGTGGGGACTTTGCGATCTACTGAGGATTAGAACTTGAGCATCTGCAACAAACGGTTCACAGCCATCTCCATTCCCCCCGACGCCAGATCATCCACACCGATTTCGTCAGAGTTGCGTGGTTGCCAACCTGGAGGAAACTTGCCGTCCATCCAAAGACCCTTTACGTCATCAACCGTAAGATAGCGCTTCTTCGCTTCATCAACGCGACCAAACACCTCAAGCAGCGCCGTAAATTCCATGGTTTGAATTATCGTGCCCTTCAAGCCAGGGTCTTGCTGGTGGGCATAATTCGCAGCAGCGGCAAAGTGCTCAGCATACATACGGCCATCCTCGCTGAACTTCAGCAGCGCACTCTCCAACTTCTCAGGCGTAACCTCTGGATCGCGAATACCCGTGCTGCCACTGTGATTGATCTTAGAATCACCTAGGGCAAAGAGGTTGAAGCTATCGGGAATTTCATCAGTCTTATCAGCACCTTTGACCAAGACGCCCCTCACTTTGGCATTGAGACCAACACTCTCAAGCACATCATCCAATTCGGCGGTGGAGACATTACCGCTCTCGTCTGGATTCAACAAGTCATTATTGTAGAAACTCAAGAGAGCCGGACACGAAATCTTGTCAGCCTTAGGACGATCATGCCAAGTGTTGCCACTTGCTGAAGGTGTGCTATCGCTCGTAGATCCTGTAGTCTCTTCAGGTATAGACATATACTTCTCCAATGCTTATTCAACAAAAAACGGATACTCGTGGGAACTGCCAACCCTTATCATGTAGAGCGTCCAAATTTGGCCTCTGTGCTCCTGTTAGCCACTCACCATTGATGAGAAATATTAGAAAAAGTCCACCTAATACCCTGACTATGAGACTTGGGTAAAAAATCAGGTAGTGCATTAATCTACGGGTCAGAGAAAAATCAGCCAGAAACAGCAATCTACTGCCGTAAGGTCTTTAGGGTCGCCTGATTATTCTCTAGCCTGTACGAAATAGGACTACCAAAAATCAGTCTAAATAGCCTATAGGAATCTTAGGGCAAAATTTCAGCTTAAATGCCAACGATGGGAGCGCCAACCATGGGAGCCTAGGCTTAATGCCTCAGTATAAACACCCGATAACCTAGGACATCCTGTAGCTTAAGATTTCTTTGTGTCTAGTCGGGGTTCACCTATGGATGCATCGATTCCATTGCCCAGGACGGTTGATTGACCAAGGGCGTGATGCTATTCGGCTAAAGCACAGCTTTTACCACACCGATCCGCCTAAATGCAGGGACGCTACTTATAGGGGGAGTCGAGTCACGGGTCAGGTTGCTGGAATATACTGTTGTCATGGCTTCCAAGGGGCTACAGTGTTCATTACTTTGAACCTAATACCGACGAAGCCTTTTCTGTGATCCGGATTCGTGTGTGCCCATTGATGCTTTCTAAATATCCTCTAATAATTCCATGGTTGTGGTCGTGGGCCAGGCCTAACTCCTATGTGAATAAAACCTTTATGAGCTGCTTTGCCAATACTGCCGTTATAGTTTTGAAGACACCAGTTCTGAAGGTCGTACATATTGACACCTTTGATATAAAAATCAATCGCACCCTTTTGAGGATGGTTATAAAGATGTTCTGAATCTCTTGCTCCTCCTTGTTGTCTATTAATCGGCTCAGGACGATGTCCAGAAGTAATAATTAATGGTTTACCTCCAAAGTGTTCACGACACTTTTCTAGAAATAAGCACAGTTCATAGGCCGTCTTGCATTGGTAGTCATGAATAAATCTTCGTGCTTCCTGATACTTTGTTAATTCCCCATAAGTGATGTGGGGAGTAATCAAAGTGTCAAAAGACATATCTTTTGTGAATCTATCTCCAACAGGCTGTTTTCCGGCAGACCCTATTTTGATACTTTCAATTTTTTCTTCTGCTTTGGTACTGGTTGATTCGCCTGATTCGTCATGATCATTTTCCCAAGTAGTGTTCCAATGATCTGCGGTCTTTGAATCAAAAATATACCATTCACCAGCGTTATGGGCTAACTTAACAAAAAAATGGCCCTCTTCTGCTCGCTCGTAGCTTTCAACCTCATATCGCATTCCAGCCTGACAGAACTTTTTCTTTCCATCAGGAAGCGTGTCAGCTTGAGTGGGTTCTTTTTTCAGCCATGTGTCTTTTACAGCTTCTATCCAATATTCATCAATTTTTGCGAACTGACAGCACTGGTAAAATTTCCTACCATAGTCTGCTACAAGTTGACCAATCTTCTGGCCTCCAGACTCAATATCTCTGTCGCCATTGATGATTTCACGAGCGTTAAACCAATCTTCCTTAGAAGAGTTGAAGTATACAGAAAGCTTGTGTCCTGGTCTATATAAGTCGTCAACCATTCCCGCAAATAAGAGTTTGACGGCGATCTCTTCCTTCAAGGTCAAATTAGGATCATTGTAAAGGTCATCCCCCATGCCGAGAGCTTTACCAAGTCTCTTATAGTTATCCCCATGAGTTATTTGAACTAGACCTCTACCAAAATAGCTTTTTCCATTGGCATGAGGTTTTGAATAATCCGTTGTAATCCGTCTTGTCTCAAATAACTTTCTAACTGCTTTTATGGAGCCTTCATCAGATTTAGCAAACCCCTCTCGAACAGGAATCATACGTCCTCCTGTTTCATGATAGGCCGTTGCCATCGCATAAGCTAACCAGCGAAGATCTGTGTATTGACTATTATCCCAGTATTCAAATATAGCATCGAAGGTACTCACTTGTTCTCCCGAAAGAATCGGCTTAAAAGTTTCTCTGTACTTTTCAAAGAACTTTGCTCTGTCAATCTTTCTGCGATTTTTACTCATGACTAAACCCCTAATTACTTCGACCTTTTCTGAATCAGTTGAATCATTCTCCCAGCTTCTCTTCCAGTGATCGTCCAAATCAGTATCAAAGATGTACCAATCTCCGGCACCGTGCCCTAACTTGACACTGTGATGATTGTTTGAAGCTACTTCAAAACTTTCAATTGGATATTTTGTTCCAACAGTGCAAAATTTCTTTTCATCAGATGGAAGTGAATCTGATGGCTTAGGATACTTCTTTAGCCAAGTATCTTTAACAGCTACTATCCATTCTCGATAAATTGGAACCGCCAATGGTGGAGTATCTTCAGAACCGTCTGAGCCATCTCCTTTGATAGCAGAAGCCAGACTAGCTACAAGTTCTTTTGTATCCTCACGATCTTCTAAATTATCCCAATTCGCTTTCATCCACTCCCAGACTGGCATGGGGATATTCTTTTCTTCTGAGGCTTTGAGAATATTCGGAAGGTTGTAGATTTTTGCAACTACCAGTAAATCCCCAATGATACGGTCATTGATGGCAGGAGAAAAATCATATGTTCCTTTATTTTCATACTCCTGCTGAATTTGAATAACAGCACGGTTGAGCTCATACTTCCATGTTTCAGCCTGGTAACGATCTCCTCTTATTTCAATTGCTTTACTTAAATACTGATTCGCCTTGAATAGATCTGGCAACTCACAATCTTTATAGGCAAAACCAGCCTGAGCATAGTATTGATGATTGTCAGGTTCGCTATCGGCTAGCGCTTCAAAAATAGGAATCGTTCTCTCAACTCGGGGCTTGGTCAGATCTGATAGGTTAGCTGTACGGCGGCAATCTTTCGCTAGTTCATATACCTGCTTCCTAATGTCAGCAGGTGCCTGCTTAATTGCTGTCGTCAGTTCTGTTAGTTCGCTGTTCGTTAACCCATTCTGGATATGCTTGTTGAGTTGATCAATAATTTTCAGACTATCCACCGCATCTATTTTCTGCTGATAGGCTAATTTTAGGTATTTCTGTCTATCTTCTTCCAAGATATTAATGTCTGAGAACATACGGTTAAGAGCAAATTGCAAAATTGCTCTACCGCCATAACCACCAATAAGCCCAAGCGCAGCCACTTGAATATTATCAACGGCATTCAGTGGTGTTGCCTGGGTTAAAAAGTCCAGCACAACGGCCCCAGCAATACCTAACAGAATATCGCCAAATAAACCCGCCTCAAATTTATCTCCCTTATTCGCTACGAATCTAGGCATCTCAACGTGTCCATCAATCAAAATAGTGTAGATTACACCACCTAAGACGCCTGAGAACATTAAGATAAGGCTTCTTTGATCAATAATTCCCCACAACAATATATTTTCCTCACCCCAATCACTGATGACAACAACATAAATGAGGCCAATTAGAAAACCAGTTAAAAATGTACTATAAACTCGCCAACGTTGGTAAGCAGCAGAACGATAACCATTCCATCTTTCCATTCGAGCTTTGCGTTGTTCATCATTCATTGTCATGTACTCCTGAGATAAGTATCTTTAAGCGTTCTCTGGCATAGGTATAGAGATCACACCTAGACTATCCAAATATTTTCCAGAGCGTCCGTGAAACCCTATAACGTGATAGCCAGATGGAACATCTAATCGAATAGCTTGTTGAGAGTTGTGATTGCCCACAGTCCATGGATGGGATTGGTTCATAAATAGCTTTAGCGAGGTAACGCATGGCTCACCACTAAAAACAAAGGTTTTCATGGAACCTACCGTTATCTCAACTCCAGTAATATAATCACCTGACCCTAATTTTAAAACATCTATACTACCCCCAGACCCGCCATGAGATTTAAAAGGAGAACTCTCATCATCTAAGACTATTTGAACTGCATCTATACAGGCTCCAATCCATACTCTAACTTCTTTGACTCGAGCCTCTTGATACCGCTTTTGGTAATTGTCTCCTTGGGTGGGTAATGGTTCAAGGTCTGAGAATTCTGATCCACCACTGCCACCAGCAGCAATGCTGTACCACGGTTCCCAATCGAGTTTTTCAGATTTGCTTTCTACATAGACTTGAGTTGCTTTATCTAGAAATTTTTGTTTCTGGAGAATAGATGCATCCTTTGAAAAGTAATCTGGTATGAGCAACTCATAGAGCGGCACAAGCTCTAGTTTAATTGGCGCTGGATCTGATTTAACTGTTGCGAACCAGTCATGAATATTAGCAGGATGTTCTCCACCAGAGAATTCGAGTTCTTCAGAATGTTCTTGAATTTCTCGATAGGTGCTACTCTCTGATTCTTTCGAGTATTTGGCTTTGAATACTTTCTTAGCCTCAGCTTCTAGGTTAGCTCCTTTTTGGGTCACAGCAGCATAGGTTGACTCATTTAGGCGAATACGCTGGGAAACCACGCCGCCAAAGGTTACTTGAACCGAGAAGTGAGTGCCAAACTCTTCAATAAATCGCTCATACTCTACTTCTTTATACTCTGCTGGTAGTTGATTTACTGCCGCTTGGAAATCTGGGTTAAGGTGAAGCTTGGCCCAGATGTGGGGGCTGAGTTCTAGGCTGTAGTGTACATACTCAGCTCGGGTAAAGGCATAAATGCTTTTTTCTTGACGGCGTTCTTTTCTAAAGTTCTGATAGCTGCCAGATAAACTAAACGGTAAAAATACTCCCATTAGACGGGTTACAATGCCGCTTACAACACTGGCATACATCCGTTGCATGTCTGCTTCGGTATAGAGAATGTTGGTTGTACTTCCACTACTAACGCTCCCTTTAGAACCAGGAATGAATCGAGCATGTCGAGGAACGATCACTCGTTGATCTTCGTCCTCAGTTTTATCGGCCTCGCCCGGATAGAATTTGAAAATCTCGTGACCTTTGGCGCTATGGCTGATGTCAAACGGGTCGAGGGTCAGGATGTCATAGCATCTCCCAAGGGTAGAGTAGATGGCAGGAAAGGCTTTGCCATCTGGGTTATCTGGTGTCTGAAAGTCTTGGATTTCAGAAGTCATGGTTTCTCCTGTTGTAATTTGTTTACTTTCTTCCTTTGGCTGGGATCCTATTAATATGCCCTCCTCAACCACAACGCTACCCTCTGCTTCACCAATGTTTGCCTTTAGGGTATTTTGGGCATTAAAGGTAGACCCAGAAGTTCGGGCTGATTGATGATGTGTCAGCCGTTCCTTAATCTCGGCATTAAAGCCGAGTGTGTTGCCCAGCGCTCGAACCAATAGATTAGTATCACTACGGGCAGTCAGCCAGTCTTGGTGGTAACGCAACCAAGACTGTATCGTTTGGGGAATTTGATCCGCTTGAGCCGCCTGCAAGATGGTTTCAAGGTTATAGACCTCGGCGATGGCCAGCAGATCTGCTAGAATCCACTCTTGTTCAAGATCTGAAAAGTCATAGGATTGCGTGGTTGCATAGATTTGCTGAATGCGTATCGCCGCCCGATTTAACTCATACTGCCAGGGTTTACCGATGGCAAGTGGCCCCCGTTGAGAGATTGCCCTGTCTAAACAAGCCAGGGCTTGGGCAAGGTCAGGTGGCGTGCTATCTCGATAGACGAGAGCAAGTTGCCCAAAATAGACGTCGTTCTTGGGCTCGCTAGCGATCAAAGCCTGGTAGACAGAAATCAGTCGGTGCAACTGCTCTGAAGTGAGTTTAATCTGTGATGCTGCTTGATGTAAATCAACAAGAGCGGTAAAGACTCGCCCACGCACTGCTACAGACGCCTCGCGCACATCCTGTTGTAAGGTGACCAAGTCAGAATCAGATGCCCCCCACTCTATGTAGCGATCAACCTTCTCAATCAAAGATTGGGCTAAGCTGACTGTACCCTGTCGTAAATCTTCTTGCAAATCAGATGTAGCTAGTTGAGTATTGAGAGGCATTTCTCCAGAGAAGGTCTGACTATCTTTAAAGAATCGGTTGAGAGCAAATTTAAGAACTGCCCTGCCGCCATAACCACCGATAATGCCAGTTGCTGCCAGCGCTGTATTACTTATCCTGCCTACATCTGGTTCTGTTACATCAGGAGGCAACAAAGAATAGAGAATAAACGCTCCAGAAATGCCAATTAGAATATCACCAAAGATTCCAGCCTTAAACGTCTCATCCTGATTAGAAAGGAATCGAGGCATTTCAATAGAACCATCAACCATAACGGAGTAGATCACCCCGCCCAGGATGCCGGAGAAGGCCAAAATTAAAACATTCCATTCAATCAATCCAATAGTTGAGGCACCGCTACTACTAGATGACTGCCATCGGCTTAGGATGATGGTATAGACAAACCCAATAACTAAACTGGTTAGGAAGGTACTGTAAACTCTCCATCGTTTGTACATCACTTTTAAGCATCCGTTCTATTTTTGAGGCGAGTATTCTGATAGACTTACAACAGGAACCAAGGAACCTAAAGCAGAATCATTTTGAACATCTATAAAACTTATAATTTGCCTTATAAAACAAGTCTTTCTTATTTTTTCATCATGATTTCTCTATAAAATCAGGGAAGTCCCGTTGACAAAATAAATAGCATACAAAGCCTGAGTAACAAAGACTCAATGTTAGACAAGCTGCTCTTTTAAAAACAGTAGAGATAGAGTCCGAATGATGCTTGTTTAATAATGGTTTATTATGGCACCTAAGTAGTCATATTTTCTAGTCAAAGGCTTCTATTTATCATAATTCTTAACCTTGTCGCACAAGCTTAATGGTTAGGAAGATACTCTAGTTTAGCTCTATATGTAAATCACTAGAGCTAATGGTCAATCGCCAGCTTGATTAAGGGCATCATGGAGATAGAAGCCTTGTTGGCTTTGGAGTGGACTTGTATCGGCTTAACTTTTTTAAGAACTATGACACCTCTACATGATTGATGAGTGATAAAAGCAAAATCCATACTATTTATCTAGTTCTAAACGGCTAAGAGTGAGAAGTTTCATCCGTAGCCGCAGACAGTTTATAGCCTCTAGGACTAACTATTAAACTGATAGTCGTTGGGGTCTTCGCCGATTTCGCCTACGAAGGAGAATGAGCGGATCAGGTTAAAAATCTCATGGCTAATATCTTTGAGGGTGAGAGTGCGAGGTAAGATGTCAGTTCTTAAGGCATCATGCTGGAGTTTGCTTAACTCAAGGCCTAGGTACTGGTCATGGGTAGACAACTGGCAATGAATGAAGAAGTCTTTTAACGGAGTATCTAGGTGAAGAGTTTTGAGCTTTAGTTGGGAGATCTCAATTCCTAACTGTTTAGCATTATCACAGTCCATGGCATGGGCTTTAGCTTTGTCGCGTTGCTCTTCAAAGCAGGTTTCAATGGTTTCAAAGACACCTCGCATGAGGTTGGGGTAGCGTCCGGAGAGAGCGAGTAGCGCTAAAATAGCTTGCTGTACCTGGGGGGTGGTTTTGGTGCCTCGGGTACGGCAAACAATTTTGAAGAGTTTGTAGACGTTGGTGAGGCGCTTGAGGGTGCGGGGAGAAAGATCGACCTGCTGACAACAATCGACCAACATTTTGAACTCTTGACGGCTAAATTCGCTGAATTTGGTGCTGCCAGTGGCGTTGTCTTGGATGACGACCTGAGAGCGCAGGTAGGTCTCTAGGGTGTCGGCCATGATGGGGCGCACTCGGTAGGGGAGTTGGATAATTTTTTCGAGGTAGTCGGTGCCGGAGGGGCTGCCGTGGCGGAGTAAGACACCTTTATAGAATTGTTCTAGGGCACGGGTGATGTAGCGCTCGTCGATGGCGAGTACAGCAATGAAGAGGGGGGTTTTGACCAAAAGCTGCACCGCTTCGAGGACTTGTACAACGCGATCAGGGGGACAGCGATCAAGGTCATCAATGTAGACGACGACGCGGGCGGGGCCTCGGGGGAAAACCTTTTTCAGATCTTGCATTCGCTGCTCAAATTCTTTGGTGGTGATCGAGCCCATGGGCGGGGGGAGAAGCCTGCGACTAAGATTGGTCAGGTCTTGTTTGACCTGGTGCATGAGACCCAATTGCTTATCGTAGGTGCCCGATTGAATGCGGTTGGTAATGTAGTCGGCTAAAGAAGCAGGAAGGTTTTCAGGCAGTTCTTTTTCGATATCCTGAATAGTGGTCTGTAACTTTTGCCTCTGAGCTTCGAGTTCCTGCACTACTTGCTCTAAATCGGCAATAGCAGCCTGTCGATCCTGCGTCTGCTGTTGTTTCAGCCACTCTTGAGTCTCTCGCTCTACATACCGTTGGGAGTTCGTGGCAATTTGTTTTTCGTAATCATCCAGGGCTTGTCTAGCTTGGTCATGCCACTTTTGGGCTGATCGCCACAGCTTTTGGGCTATGGCAACGGCAGGAAGTAGGGGCGTAATGAAGGCCACAATCTGTGGCACTAACGCTGTAGGATTTATTTTTGCCACTAAGATTGGCATAGCAATCGAAGCTAGGGCAAACAAGCTAAAAATCAGTAAGAAGGTTAGGTTTTTGTTGATCCACTGCCGAATAGCTGCCCATGAGAATGGGAAGGAATCTTCCTCTTTACTGCTCTCCAGAACTTTGGCAACAGTTTCTCGAAGTTCTGTGCTAAAGGTTTGCAAATTATCTATATCGACATCTTCGGGTAATTTCTGAATAATTTTCTGTTGTAGGTCTGCAAAAGCCTCTGGTCCTAACCGTTTTGTGAGTATTAATCCTGAAACGCCTAAGGTATCATTAATAACCTTTTCGAGTTTACTTTTAGGTATTTTCCGAAATTGCTGGGCGAATTCCTGTTGACTGCGTTGGTAATCTGCCTCTAAATTGAGTTTCCGCTGTTCTAGAGTTGCTTGACTCTTGGAAAGTTCGGTTTCAGTACTTTTAAGTTCAGATCTTTTTTCTTGAAGAGTTGCGAGTGATTGCTCTTTAGTTTCTCCAAACTTACTCCAGAGCAAGTTCTCAGCAATGTTAAGTCTGTTTTGAATATCTTCTCCCTGCTTGAGCTCATTTAGGTCTTCAAGGTTGAGCGCTTGATGCAGAAAGTAGTTGCGGTCTTCGTCGCTGGCTTTGTAGAGCGCTTGCCAAATTCCGGCGTAGCTAGAATTGACGGTGTAGGGGTCTATGCCCTTTTTCTCAAAAAATACCTGTAGTTCCTGCTCTAAGCTGATTTGGCGATTGAGCTCAAAGAAAATGGTCTGCATCAGGCTGGCCCAGAGGTCTGACTTAGCAAAAGTCCAGGCGTCGAATTTGATTTGGTAAATGTGGCCGACGTAGGGGGAGAGCTTTTCGTGGTTGGGGTTTGCTTTCCAGGCTTCCACATCTACATCAACTTTGCGGCTGCGGATGGCGGTCATTTGCGCCTGCATGAGGTGCATGATGTATGACTTGCCACCGCCCCAGCCGCCAAGGATGCCGACGGCCATGGGTGGCTCTAGGTCGCGCATGAGCAGCAACTGAGCGAGGGCTTTGATCTCGTCTTGGAGGTTGAGATAGTCTTTGTCTTGGGCCGACTCGTTGCGTAGGCTACCTCCGGTTAGGGCATCTCGGTAGCTGCGGGCGAGGAGGTATAGGGCGCGATCCCAAAGGTCGTCGGTAATGGTGTTGTTGAGGCACCAGGTTCGCTTCACTTCCCGGTTGATGCGCATGGGGAGGTGGGGAGCGAGGGCTGTGAGAATGCCGTAGCGATCAAGATGCTTTGACGTATCAGCGGTTTCGACTCGTTGGATGATGGTCGGTAGCAGTTCTGGCATGTCGAGGGCCAGGGTGCTGAGTTGTTCAATTTGTTGGACGGTGGTCTCTAGAGCCAAGGCACCATCGCGAGCTGGTTCAAAAAACTCAGACTCAGGAAATTTGCGGGCGAGGGCAACGCGGATGCTGGCTCGGTGGTACGGGTCACTGATGTCGTGAATGATGTTGGCGGCTTCGAGGCGTTGCTGATAGGCCAGGTGAGGGATTAATCGCTGTAAATATTGGGTCTGCAAGTAGACATTGTTTTGAATCTCTTGAATGGCTCGTAGGGCTTTGGTTTGGTGGCTTTTACCAGCGGGATGACTGGCAAGCTCTACCCATGCTTCGGCGTTGCGGTAGGGGCTTTTGATGTAGGGCGTTTTATCGTTGCTGAGTTGGTCGGCAATGGGGCGCAATGCTTGGAAATTGGTTGTGTCGGTGAGGGCGAGCTGAATTTTGACGTGGAGCAGGTTACGGTAGTTGTCGCCTGTGTAGGTTGTTAAGAGGGAAGGGACGAAGTCGTTAAAGTGAGGGGCTAGGGCAATTAATACAGCGGCTTGATAGCCTGGGTCTTCAAGCGCTTTGACCGCATCTAACATGGCTGTCTGCTCTGGCTCTGTTAGGTGCTTGAGCACGGGGGCAAGCTGGCTGAAGAGGCTGGAGGCGACCCGCTCGAAAGAAAAGTCGTCTCGTTTTGGCTCTTTCAACTGATAAGTAAGCTTGAGGGTACGGCTAACTAGGTGTTGATAATCCGTGAGGAAGGTCGCATCGGCGTGTGCTGCCTCTGGAGACGTGTCAGCGTGGGCTGAGGCTAATTTATCTGTTTGCTCTGGGGTGGTTAAGGCTTTGGCAATGGCCTGTAAAATGCTGGCCTGGTACTGGGGTAGGGCAATTTTGGCTTCAAGTAAATCTAGAACTGCTTTGCAGCACTCAAGGGGTAAGAGTGGAATAAGCTCTACTAGAGCTGCTGTTTGGTAGTAAGGATTTTTAATGGACTGCTCAATGAGATTGAGCGCGTCTGGGGTTTGGTCTGTGGGGAGGTAGGCAACAAGGTTGTTGAGGGTTTCGGTGCGGTAGCGATCAGTTGTGAATTCTTCTTGAATGAGGCGTAAGACATTGGGCAGTAAGCCACAGACAAGTCGAGGGATGAGGGCGCTGAGAAATTTGGTTTTATCAGCATCGTCAGGAATATGTTTAACAATATTGAGGGCGGTAGAGTGTTTATTGCTGGGGTAAAGCTGTAGAAAGTCTTTGGTAAGACGAATAGCTGGAGAAGCAAGGCATTTAGCTGCATCAGGTAAGCTAAATGTCGCGTCTAAAAAATGTTTCAGGTTACTTTGACTAATTTGCGGTTCAATAACACCAAGGAGCTTAGCTTTTTCCCAGTCATCCTGAAGAGTGTCGGCGATGGTGAGGGCGCATTCCAGAACAGCTCGATGTTTGAGTTCGGGTAAATAGGGCGCAATCTCACTTAAGACCGCGGCTTTGTGGATGGAACCATAAAAGTTGTCCACCACAGTGAGGGCGCGGTCCAGAACAGCCCGATGTTTGGGTTCGGGCAAGCGGGGCGCAATTGCACTTAAGGCCAGGGCTTGGGAGATGTTACCCTGCAGGGTATCGGCTATGGTAAGGGCGCGGTCTAGCAATGCCGTCTCAGAGGCGGGTAAGTAAGGTGCAATTGCACTTAAGGCCTGAACTTTTGGCCAAGCATCTGGAAGAGTGTTTGTGATGGTAAGGGCGCGGTCTAGTAACGCCGTCTCAGAGGCGAGCAAGTGGGGTGCGACTGTAATTAAGATATTGGCTTTTTTCTGGTCATGCTGAAGGGTATCGGCGATGGTGAGGGCGCGGTCTAGAACAGCCCGATGTTTGGGTTCGGGCAAACGGGGCGCGATTTCAATTAAGACCTCGGCTTTTAAGGCTTCAGCGCTTTCCCCATCATCCTCAAGGGTGTCGGCGATGGTGAGGGCGCGGTCTAGTAACGCCGGGTCAGAGGCGAGCAAGTGGGGTGCTATTTTGCTTAAAGCCTCGGCTTTGACAAGGCCCTGAAAGCTATCTACGACGTTAAGGGCGCGTTCCAGAACAGCCCAACGTTCAGATTGGGGCAAATGGGGCGCAATGTCAATTAAGGCAATAAGTTTGAACTGGTCATGCTGAACGGTATCAGCGATGGTAAGGGCACGTTCCAGAACAGTCCGATGTTCGGATTCGGGCAAATGGGACGCAATGTCAATTAAGACCTTGACTTTGGCGGAGACGTCCTGAACGGTATCGGCGATGGTAAGGGCACGTTCCAGAACAGTCCGATGTTCGGATTCGGGCAAATGGGACGCAATGTCAATTAAGACCTTGACTTTGGCGGAGACGTCCTGAACGGTATCGGCGATGGTGAGGGCACGTTCCAGCAACGCCATCTCAGAGGCGGGCAAGTGGGGCGCGATTGCAACTAAGACCTCGGTTTTGGCAGAGATATCCTGAAGGGCATCGACGATGGTAAGAGCGCGTTCTAGCAACGCCATCTCAGAGGCGGGCAAGTGGGGCGCGATTGCAACTAAGACCTCGGTTTTGCGAGAGACGTCCTGAAGGGTATCAGCAATAGTGAGGGTGCGTTCCAGAACAGCTCGATGTTCAAGTTTGAGCAAGTGGGGCGCGATTGCGCTTAAAGCCAAGGCTTTGGAGGCAGCGTCCTGAAGGGTGTCGGCAATGGTGAGGGCACGTTCCAGCAACGCCGTCTCAGAGGCGGGCAAACAGGGCGCGATTGCACTCAAAGCCAAGGCTTTGGCGTGGTCATGCTGAAGAGTATCCGTGACGGTAAGGGTATGCTCCAGCAACGTCGTCTCAGATTTGGACAAATGGGGCGCAATTGCAATTAAGGCATTGGCCTTGTCGTAGTCATGCTGAAAAGTGTCCACAATCTTAAGAGTACGTTCCAGAACAACCCGATGTTTAGGTTCGGGCAAACGAGGTGAAAGTGCGCTTAAAACCTCGACTTTGGGAGAGCCATCCTGAAGGGTGTCGGCAATGGTGAGGGCACGTTCCAGCAACGCCGTTTCAGAGGCAGGCAAACGGGGCGCGATTGCGCTTAAAACCTTGACTTTGGAAGAGCCATCCTGAAGGGTGTTAGCAATAGTGAGGGCGCGTTCCAGCAATATCCTCTCAGATGCAGATAAACGGGGCGCGATTGCGCTTAAAACCTTGGCTTTGGATGCGGCGTCCTGAAGGGTATTGGCGATGATGAGGGCACGTTCTAGCAATATCCTCTCAGAGACGGGCGAACGAGACGCAAGCCCATTTGAAGCATTGGCTTTGGAAGAGATATCCCGAAGGATGTCAACGGAGGTAAAAACACGTTCTAGCAAAGCGGTCTCAGAGACGGGCGAACGAGACGCAAGCGCGCTCAAAGCCTTAGCTTTGGGGAAGGCAGACAGAAGAGTGTCCACGGAGGCGAGAACACGCTCTAGCAAAACGGTGTCAGAGGGGGATAAACGAGACGTAATTACAATTAAAGCGTTGGCTTTGGAAGAGATATTCCAAAGGGTGTCCACAGAGGTGAGAACACGCTCTAGCAAAGCGATGTTAGAGGTGGAAAAACGAGACGCAATTACAATTAAAGCATCGACTTTTAAAGTATTGGTTTTGGAGGAGTTATCCTGAATAGTATCGACAATGGTGAGGGCGCGTTCCCAAAAAACTGTCTCAGACTCAGGTAAGTGGGATGCGATTTCAACTAAGACCTTAGCTTTGGAAAAGTCATCCTGAAGGGTATCAGTAATAGTGAGGGCACGTTCCAGAGCAGCCTGTTGTTCTGATTCGGGCAAACAGGGTACGATTTCAACTAAGACCTTAGCTTTGGAAAAGTCATCCTGAAGAGTGTCGGCAACAATGAGAGCCTGTTGAAATACTTCTGCCGAAGAAGGCAGTAACTCGGACGCTAACTCAACCAACGCTTGCACTTGATTAAAAGCATCAGGAATGCGGTCAATTTCCGCTAAGCGCTCAGCTACCCAGTCATTTGGGCCTACCGGAGTGGGGGAGTCACCCATAGGGGCATCCTTCTCTTCATAAACAACACCAAAGCCTGGTTCATCGGTCTGGCTTCAAGGCGCATTTCGCCTACTCAGCCCCGCCAACGCCCCACTAGCCGCAATTTTAGCCACCCCCTAAAGGGCATAGCCCCATTTACACCATGATTCTTAACTATCCGGTCATTTTTGGCCGCAAGCCACAGCCACAGGCCAACCAGGTTGCTACCTCAATCCTCACAGCTTCACCATCATCGGCACAGGTCTTGGCTAGCCTCAGGTATCCCCCCTACCCACCTAAAACCCACAACAGCCCCCCAGAGGACGCGAAGACCTAGTACAGGGCCAAAAGTGGCAGTACCCCATCGAACTCGGCACACCGTAGGGCCAGATCACCACAGGGATGAGTACGCAGAGCAGCCTGAAGTCAGGAAATCTGAGTCATGGGGAAGTTCTGGCTAAGGTTGTCACCACTTCAAACCCACCTTCCTCAAGTTTTGTTTCTGTACCATGCCGCTATCCACCCTACAGAGACTAAACTCAGCTTGAGTCATCGTTCCATCGCTTCACCCACCCCAAATAACTAATAAGGAAAGACAATGGCCTACATTCGCTATTTTGCCACCAACCGAGATCGAGATAACTTAGCTCGTGATGTTACTCAAGCGCAAAGATTAAAAATGCAAAAGGGTGGCTATAACTGGATTGATTCCAGGCGTTATATGTCCTATTACTTAGCAGAAACTAAAGATTCTCACATGCCAGTAGAATCTTTAGTTAAAGATTCTACTGGCGATATATTCAATAAATTCCTAGGTAAGCCTTCCGTCAAACGAATCATTATTGGCATACATGGCTTTAATGTACCCCTCCATGGTGCACTAACCTCATTTTCTATTCTGGCAGATACCCTACAAGAGGTTGACGAAAAAAAACCACTCGAAGAACGATTAAACCTAATTGTTGACCCAACCCTTGAAAAAGAAAAAAAACAGCTAGAAAATGATGAGAATAACCTCACAGCCATGGTGGGCTTTTCCTGGCCTGCTAACGGTAGCGTCCTAGACTATTCCTCCGACCGCATCGAAGCCGTTAGTTCAGCCCCAGCCCTTGCGAACATGATCAATGCCATTCGTCAGGCTAACCCAAACCCAAATGTCAAAGTCTTCATCATTGCCCACAGCATGGGGAACTTTTTGACCTGTCATATGCTTAAGGGCCTAGTGGAAAAGCAATACTCTCCCTATGCTAGTTCTGAAGGCAATAGGGGTAAAGATGAAAAGGCACGACTTGAAGATGAAAAGGCACGACTTGAAGATGAAAAGGCACGACTTGAAGATGAAAAGGCACGACTTAAAGATGAAAAGGCACGACTCTCTTATCGGGGCATCGATGGTGGCGAAACAAAATTCTTTGTAGATGGCTACTTCATGCTGGCCCCTGATATTGAACGCCGTCAAGTCACTAAGTGCTACAAAGACAGCGAGCCGACCTATGACAGTGAACAGATCTCTAAAGATTTGAACCAACCGTCGGAAACAGAAGCAGAACCAGGAAAGAATCAAGACAGTGATCCAGAAAAAGACAAGGTTTACTACATTGGCCCATTCTTTGAAGGACTATTTCATCTAGTAGGTGGTGTCTACCTGTTCTATTCTCGCCATGATCAAGCCCTAAAAGCCTCCAAAGTTGAAAAAGAACTTCGAGAGCGAAGGGGGGCTGTCAAAGAATTCATCGTAGGCCGAAATATGGAAAATCGGCGAGAAAGCAAGCTATGGGACGATAACCAATGGGATGATAACCGCTGGGAAGACAGCCTAGGGCTAAATCCAGCTCCCCCAGTCGCCCCTCCTAACCTCTACTCCTTTAATGCCTCCACCTTAGCCAACATGCAGATCGACCACGGTAATTACTTCGACACCCGTGGCGTGGTTAAAACAATAGCCGATAAAATCTTCAGCTACCGCAGCCCAGATGAACCCAGCAATTCTCCAGATCAATAGAGCATAACCTTCTTGCTAGGGGTGATTGAAGCATAGCTGCAACGAAGTGCAATAAGACATTGGATTCGTCCCATGCCCTCAGACTTTACGACATTCAATAAGTTAAGCTTATCTCTGGATCGTGGCTGTTTGGGTCTGATTTCAGGGCAGATCACCCCCGTTGTTGGGGGTGATCTAGTCGAGGGACGGCTTAGCTGGCCATCGCCACAATCGGCAA
This sequence comes from Phormidium sp. FACHB-1136, assembly GCF_014697375.1. Lineage (GTDB taxonomy): Bacteria > Cyanobacteriota > Cyanobacteriia > Phormidesmidales > Phormidesmidaceae > Nodosilinea. Next base: position 8,381 of record NZ_JACJRS010000051.1, on the reverse strand, counting down.
CCGCTTCGCCATATCCAGACGAAAAATGCCGTAAGGATTGACGTGGGCATAGATCAACGGCGTCAAGGCTCTCAGCTCATTCGGCCCCATTGGAGTTACATCTCCAGTGAGCGTAAAACAGCATCAATAGCTATAAGCTGAACTTATGCTTAAGCCAGTCTGTGTAGATTTTGGCCTGGAAAAACTGCCGTCTGAAACGCCTATACAGCAATAGTTTTGAGCTTATTGCACGTCGTTGCAGCTACGCTTCAATCACCCCATTTATATGTATGGTGACCTGGCAGCCGAACTGGGGCCTTTTGGCGGTCGTAACAGTAGCCCAAAAGTCTGAGATGTTAAGCCAAAAACCCCGTTTCAGCACTCGCCTTCTCGCACCTGGTTCAATCTCACCTGTGATTGTCACACTCCACAGCCAAGGTTGAGCCTAGGCCATCTTAGTCCAGTCTTAGTCTTCAGATTTTGATAAATGCTAAGAATCCTTCTAAATCAAGGCTTTATGACTTTTGAATAGTTGCGGTCAAAGCAACCACTCAATCAAAAACAACGAGTTTTCAAGGGTTTTAGCGATTCTTATCACTAGACTCATTCTGTCTTAATTGAGGGTGCTGGCACACTGCCTAGACTTACACTACGAATTACGCAACATAATGTTAGGATGACGCGGAGGGGTCAATGTGGCCTAACCCCTAGACAAATCAAGGGATTCAGCCGATGCCCCGCAAGCCTGACCCAAAATGTGTCGCCTGCGCCCAGCTTTCGGTGGAAGAAGCCCAGCATCGCCATGGCCCTGGGGGCGATAATTGCTGGATTGCGTCACGCTGCCATCGTCGTCGCTCCCACTACCGTCATCGGGGCCAGGTGAATGTGCAGCGGCGAGAGCAATACCGAGCCCAGCAGCATCAGGTCAAGGTGGATGAACTTAAGATTGAGGTGGACTTACCCCCGGCGGCTTATCTCTACCTTTACCGAGCTAAACGAGCCGATAGTCCTGTCCATGCCGTCGCGGCCTCGGTTTGGCAGGGCGACCAACAATTATTGAGTGTGAGCCCCATACACTGCGCGGGCCTCACGGGGCGGCGGCTGAAGCAGTACCTGGTGCAGGTGCTCGATGAAATTCACCAGCGCTATCCCCAGATTCATCAATTCGAGGCGGAGATTCGCCTAGAGCCTACCGAATGCCCGATTGAGGGGTGTCCCTTGCGGGCCTCCAACCCAACCGCTGTGCCTGAACTGGTGGTGACGGCAACGTGATGACACCCTCGCCCCTAGAGATAGCCTTCGATGCCGCCTTAGTTGCTCCAGAAACCACGAACCTAGGTCAGCTTTGGCAGGCGATTGAACCTGTCTTAGTTGGTCTGGATTGGCATGAACAACTGGCGGTTGGGGGGGCAGTGATTGAACGACTGGCGACTCTGCACCAAGCCAAAGCAGAAGCCCTATTCGAGCAATGGCAAGCGGTCTATGATCCTGAAGATCCGACCCTGGCCCAAGACTGGATTAGGGGATTGGTGCGCTCCAGTCAGCAGTTCGATACCGAGGACATGGTTGCGCCACCAACTCGGCAGCGCATCAAGGCTGAGCGGGTTCACGAGGAAGATTCGGTGGTGGCCACCGTAGACAAGGCCACCCTGCTGGCGATGGTGGATGAGATGGAGGCCGCCCAGCAGGCTATCGTGGCCTACGATGAATCTGTGGGCGTTTGGGTGGAGCAGATCCGGGCTTGGTTTGAGGCCCATCCAGAGGCTATCGAGGTGCGCCATCTCCAGGCTCAGCTTGAATGGCCTCTGGTGCAGGTTTGGTTAGGGCTGCTGCTGGGTGGTTTTCAGCTAGAACCCGGTGACGGCGAGTTTTATGCGAGGCCGATTTGGGTGGAGCGATAATCGGCAGCAATTAGAGTGATATCTTCGGCGGGCGCGGTGATAGCGTCATCTTCGGAACAACCACAGATGCCATTAGCGGGAGATTTACAGGGCAAAACTCCTGATCAAACGAGGGATTCAACCAAATTTCAACGGCGTAACAGCGCAATTTCAACCGCGCAATGTCAGTGTCGCTGTCGCTATTCTACTATATAACCAATCATTCATTTATGGATTTAGGGAACCCAGCCAGTTTCAATTCTGGCAACGGGGGGAGTTCCCGCTTGGCCATGGCCCACACTAGGATTTAATCATTCGCGTCAGGAATTGGCCCTTCCGGCGTTGAAGTTCCGCAATGTCCCGCTTCCCCTAGGGTAACTTCTCCTAGTTTGGAAGGCAGGATATCTATGCCCCCGATTTGGGAAACGGTGCTCGTATCAGGCCGCCTTTGCCCAAGTCCTTTGCCCCCCTGATTGCCATGACACGTTTTCCACGCCTTCCGGCGGTGGCCGGATTTTTGTTGCTTTGTATCGCGCTGCCCGCCTGTACCGGGGCCGTGCCCCCTGAGCCCAGCGCCCAAGATCCTGTGATGGAGGCTCCCACTACCGACGATTCCACCCCCGCTGATCCAGCCGTCCGTGATCAGTCTGCCAGTTGGGCCGATTGGCTCGGTGACATTTCTGCCCCCAAAGGCTGGCAGGTGATGCCCTGCGAAAATCCAGCTCTGCTCTGTGTGGAGGCCAACGGCGAACTTGTGGGCACCGTGGAGCGGTTCAGCTATCCCCTGAGTGAGGTGAACTTGCAAGGGGGAGCGCCCACCACGCCGGAGGCTCAGCGGCAGTTTTTGGACGCCTGGGTGGCTGATCACCAATCCGCCATCGCCCAAGATCGCGCCGTGGCCGATCCCCATCTGCGGTTTACCCACGACTTGCCCGCTCCGTTTCCGGTGGGTCGTTTGCCGGGATTGCGCTATGGCTATGCCCTCAGCGATGCCCAAGGCGTTGTGCGCGAACGCACCGTGGGCTACGTGGCCACCGATGGCGAACGGGTCTACGTCTTTGCCACGGGGGTGATCACAGGCGATCCCTCCGGGCCGTTTGGGTCGGAATCGGACTTGTCCGCCTTTGAATCCCACCTCGCCACCATCATCGAGGGGCTGCGGCTATGAATCAGCAATCGAGATCGGTTTGGGAGACAGCCCTTTTCATCACTCCAGCCACTCATCAAAGGACAAGACGCCCCATGAAAGCTTTGACGAAACTCACGACCGCGTTGGCCCTCAGTGCCGCCCTAGCCCATCCGCTGATGGCCACGGTGGCCCAGGCCCAGATTGACCCCACGGCGCAGCAGATCAACTGGTCGCAGGCGCGGCCCATGGATGTGACGGCCCTGGAAGGCTACCTCGCCGCCCAAGATTGGCAAGCCGCCGATGCCGAAACCCGTCGCATCCTTGATCCCTGGATTCATCCCGGTGGCAACATTTTGGGCACGCCCTTGGCCACCAACATTCCCCCAGAGGTGTTGCAAACCCTGGATCGGTTGTGGGTGGAGGCCAGCGATGGACGGTTTGGCTTCAGCGTGCAGCAGCGCATTTGGGCCGAGGCGCGGGCGCAGCATCCCACAGACTCGACGGCGGCGGCCAAAGCCTTTGGGGATCGGGTCGGCTGGACAAGGCCCCCCGGCAGGGAAGACCCCACCTTCATCGCTGGGGAATGGCTGACCGAAATGGAGATTACCCACTCCCTGGAGGCCCCGGTGGGCCATCTGCCCTGGGCCGGGGTGAACTGGGCGCAAATTGCCCGCCTGTTTGCGGTGGAAAGCTGCGGCAGTTGCACCATCGACGCCATGTATGTGCAGGGGGAACGGTTCCACCACTATCTGCCGATGCTCTATAGCTGGGTGGATACGGCCCTGGAGTTGACCGTGCCGGAGGTGGGGTCTTGGCAGCGGCCCAACCTGGCTCGTTCCATCGATCTGAAGTCCCTTTATCCCGATGCCCAGTGCCCGATTACCCCGGTGTCTTCGGCCATTAGCCCCAATGGCGCGGTGGTGGCCATCGGTAGCCATAGCTATGTGGCGGGCTGTCCCTCAGCGGGGGAAAGCACCCTGGCCCTATGGAATGCCCAGCGCGGCAATCGGATCATTACCCTCAGTCGAGGGCCCGCGATGGCGGCGTCACCCCAAGGTCGGCCCCCTCAAGAGCCTGCGGGTCAAACCCATCGCATCGTTGGGGATGTGGCCAATGCGGTGGCCTTTACCCCCGATAGTCAGATGGTGGCGGCGGGGATGTCCAATGGAGTGGTGCGGCTGTGGTCGGCCACCACGGGGGAACCGATCCGCGCTCTGGAGGGCCATCGCTATGCCGTGCGGGCCATCTCCATTAGCCCCACCGGGCGCACCCTCGCCAGCGCCAGTGCCGATAACACCGTCAAACTGTGGGATCTGCAAACTGGACGGCTGTGGGAGACCATCTCCATTCCCGCCGCCGATGGCATCGTCCACACCCTGACCTTTAGCCCCGATGGCCAACGCCTCGCCACCGCCACCGACCAAAACACCCTCCAGCTTTGGGAGGTATCCACCGGACGGCTGATTCGTACCCTGGTGAACCGGGCTGGAACCGAGATCGCGCCTCTGCCCATGGCCTTCAGCCCCGATAGCCAAACCCTGGCTACGGGCGACGCCGACAACAGCCTCAAATTTTGGAATACCAACACTGGAGCGCGGCAGCTCACCCGACCCGTGCACGATCCCCTGCGCCACCTGGCCTACAGCCCCAACGGCCACTGGCTCGTTACCAGCGACGGCACCACCGCCCGCCTGTGGGATGTATCCACCCGCGAAACGGTGCATTTCATCCCCCTCAACCAGACCGCTGGGCACCATATTCAGCCCACCAATCCGGGTTGGGTGGCCTTCAGCCCCGATGGCAATACCCTAGCCACGGGCACCCTGCTGCTGCCGCTGATGGAAAGCGAACCGATTCCCCGCCAGGGCATCACCCTGTGGTCGGTGGAGACGGGGCAGCCGCTGTCCCAAATCCACGAGGTTGGCCCCTTTCAGTTCAGCCCTAGGGGAGACTTTTTGATGGCGATGGGGCAACGGGTGCAGCTCTGGCAACCCTATAGCGACCTCCTACGTCGCCTCTGAGGCCCATCGATTCCCTGTCCTCTAACGTTAACCGTTTGTTGTCCCATGACTTTACCCACACGACTCTCCCAAACCCTGATCACGCTGCTGGCCCTGGGCACCCTGTCCACCAGCGCCCTGGCCTGTGCGCCCCCGCCCGATAGCGTCACATCCTCCGATGGCGTCACCGCTTCCCCGCCTGGGGATCCCATAGCTGCGCCCATCTTCGACGAGTTCCCCGAAGACTGGTATGGGGCCGATGTTGACGAGGTGCTGACGCCAGCGGTGCGGGATCGGATTCTGCAAAACGTGGCCGCTGACCTGGATCGTCCCGTGGCCGACCTGCGCCTTGCCGCCGCCGAAACCGCCATTTGGAATGGGTGCATAGGGATCTATGTGCCCGATATGGCCTGCACCGAAATCGCCATCTTGGGCCTGCGGGTGGTGGTTACCGATGGCAACCAAAGCTGGGTTTACCACACCCACTACGACAACGAGGGCCACGGCGTGGTGCAAAATCCCACCGCCAGCGGCAGCCGCAATGGCCTGATTCTCGACTTTATTCCCAAGTCCACGGCCTCCGTAGCGTCCACTAAAATGAGCAGCAGGCTCCGGCCCGCTCCAAGTCTTCTCAGAGTCAGGCCGTCTGAATAAAGTCAAAACTAGCCGCTGTCCGTGACGTGCTGTGGTTTAGTCCATCTGCATTTCAGCTTTCGCTCTGGCTGGAGTCCGAGCCGGTTTTGAGAATTGAGCCGATTGCCGAGTTCGAGAGGTTTGCTTCACCTTCGCCGGAGGCTCAATCGCTTTGACAGGCTGGTAGGGAACGCCACAACGAACGGACTTTTTCGCCGCTCGCACTGCTTTGACGCTGGCTAGGGTCTGGTTATCGGCAAATCCTTCGGTTTCCCTAGAGGACTGGATGGGCACGTAGATGGAGGCTTGTTCGACATCCCCTTCGACCGCATTGACGGTGCCCTGTTGGTTGGCGGTGAGGGTCAATTCGGGAGAACGAAAGACGGTGCCGACGATGGGGATTTTTTGGTTTTGAGGGAAGGCTCCCACGATTTTGTCGTTGGACATAAGGCAAGGTTGGCCTGCGAGGCTCTTGTCGGGATGGTCATGGGGAAACTGACCCACCCGCAGTACGATGTTCGCTCTGGTGCCCGGTGATTGAGTTTTGAAGTCGCCATGGCGCAACCCCATGGCCTGGATGCCCTCACGGAGGTGCTGTTGACGCTCTATGGCAGCCAACAGTTGCGGCACACAGACGTTGTAGGTCAGAGAGCCTGTCCCAGAACGACTTCGTGGAATCGACCATTTGTCATAGTCAGCGGGTCGGTTCACCTGCCCATCAAAGCGCACGGAACGATGGTCGGGGTGTTGGTTTTCGAGGTAACGGATCACCGATTGGGGAGTGGATGGGGCCAGCACAAAGTCCATCATCGGAGCTTTGGCCTGTTGGTAGGCGGTGTAGGTGACGTTGTTTTGGTCGAGATAGCGTTTGACAGACTCGGTTTTGGCACCGAAGGGGGCGGTGACGACATCCACCTCGGTTAGGCCCGGTTGTTTGTGGAGTTGGAGCGGTTTAGGGCCAAAGGTAATCGGCTGTCGTTGGCTCCATTCATCAATCTCGCCACCGGGTTCGAGGGGCCGCTTGTCATGGTGGGTCTCCGAGGTGTGACAGACTTTCCAGAGAGCCAGGTGGAACAGGTCTTTGACTTCCTCAATGCCTTCAGCATCTAGACCTTCAATTCCCAGCCCTTGAGCGACAAACTCGTCACAGTGTTGGTAGAACGCCCCGATGCGCTTGGCCGATTCTTGGGCGGTTAGCGTCTCCTTAATATTGCGAGCCACGAGGGCGTTGAACTGTTCCTTGTAGGCCAGGGCCGATTCCTCAATGATGGGATAGAGGGGATGGGTCAAGGCCGCCGCTCGTTCTTCCTCACTGTGTAGGACGGCTTGAAAGTAGCGTCGTTCCTTCTGGCCGACGGGTAGCGCTGCCCAGGCTTGGTTGGTAATGCGCGGCAGCACCTCAACGGCAGATCCAGAGCCCGTATCGGGCAGTAGGACGTGCTTATACAGGTCAGGGTCTTTTTTGTGGTCAAAGAAGGGTACCGGGTGAGCCTCTGTCCAGTCTTGAGCGTCGGCAATCAGGGTCTCGCCGCCAATTTCTTCGATGTCTTCCAGGCGTTCTGCGCTTTTGCCATAGTCCACCTCGACCTGAAGTGCGCCCATCAAGCGTTCTAGGAGGTCATGCTTTTCGGTGTGAAAGGCCTCCATAGACTGATGGGTGAGTCGGTCTTGCTCATTCGGTTGGGCTGACTGAACCCGGCCAATCCAGTTAGCGACCAGACCCACTTTGTTGTGCTCTCCCCCCAAGGCTCCTTCAAGGACAGAGCCACGGATAATCGGTGCCGCCTGCTTAAGCGATTCACGATCCTCGGTGTAAACGCTCAGGTCGGTGGTGACGTAGGGCTGTTTGGGCCGTTGTTGGATGCCCTTGAAGTCCCCCGGTTCCCCAGCCCATTTGACTTCTTGAGCAATATTGGGTAAATCTCGTGCCAAGTCCCACTGCATTTGGTCGCCATCAAAGTCGCCCTGGTGGTATTCAGCGGCATCGTCAGCGTTCATCCAGATGCAGCCTCTGTAGTTTTGCAGACGCTCGACCGTGGCGTTGTTGACGTACTTGCGGATGTTGTCTCGGCTAGGGATGGGCGAGCGGGTGACGATGATGACTTCGCCATCGGGCACCCCTGGAATGCAGACCTCACCACGGGCTAACTCCCGCGACGGCACCGCTCTAGAGGATTGGTGCTTGTGGCCGCCGTTGATGGCCAGTTCTTTCCAGGCCCGCTGGAGGCGAGACCGTTGGTAGTCCTGCACCTTGGGCGTGGCATTGAGGATGCCTAACTTGTCTTTGCGCAGCAGTTGGATCATGACTGGGTCTTCGCGGTTTTCGCCCTGACCTTCATCCACGTCTTGGTCATGGTAGGTGTCACTGCCCTCATCACGGCCTTCGAGAATGTGTTGGCTTTGGTGGTACAGCTTAATGACATGGCGTTTGAGCATCACCGGGTCACTCTGGATGACCCTAAGCCGTTCGGCGGCGGCCTGGGTCACGGGGCCAAAGTCTTGCTCAATGGCCTCAGCGCTGAAGCTGGTTGTGAACTGCCAACTGTTGCGGTACAGCCGATGGCACGCATTCTCCCGATTGCCGATGACGGCCTGGGGTAGCTCATACTCGCCTCGCGGCACAAACTTATCCAGCACCCCTTTGTGAATGCCTGAGATATTGTCAAATCTGGTGTATGGCTAGGATCTAGGCGGCGTCCTGCATCTGGGTCACATCGGGGTTGTCATCCATCCGGTATCCATCCTTGAACGGAATGCCTT
>NZ_JACJRS010000050.1 GCF_014697375.1 Phormidium sp. FACHB-1136 | reverse complement strand
TTGAAGACTTTGAGCAGGATGGCCCTAAGATTCTTATCATTTTAGACAATGCAAGTATTCATAAAAAGGCAGAGATTCTAGAGAAGATAGCGAAGGAGATGCCCAACATTGTTTTAGAATTTCTGCCACCCTACAGTCCGGACTATAATTTAATCGAGTTAGTTTGGCACTCTGCAAAGGAATTCATTGCCAATCGTCTATTTGAGTCGATTGAGGATCTAGAAGCGCTTGTTCATAACCTGTTGAACGAAGGGCAGCTTGTCATCAAATGGGATCGCAAGATCAAAAACAAAGGAAACACAATCAATGCAATTTAAATGCATATCAGCTTAGGTTCCTTTAAGCCAGATCCCAGGGTTCTTTTCTAGCCTCCTAGACCCTGACTTACCCCAGCAAAACCCTGGGATCTAACACTCAACCCAAGACCCATTTCACCCTATCTGAGAGGGCATCATGACTACCGTAGAAGATAGAAAGGCGCTGATTCAGGAGGTGCTTGAGGCCTATCCTGATAAGGCAAAAAAACTTCGGGCCAAGCACCTCGATGTTCACGCCGAAGGTGAGTCCGACTGTGGTGCGAAGTCCAACAAAAAGTCCGTTCCCGGCATTATGACCACCCGTGGCTGTGCCTTTGCAGGGGCAAAAGGGGTAGTTTGGGGGCCAGTCAAAGACATGGTTCACCTCAGCCATGGCCCCGTGGGATGTGGGTATTATTCCTGGTCTGGTCGCCGTAATTACTACATTGGCACCACCGGGGTTGATACCTTTGGCACGATGCAATTCACCTCTGATTTCCAAGAGCGAGACATCGTTTTTGGAGGTGATAAAAAGCTGGCTCAATTGATTGATGAAGTCGAAGATCTTTTCCCTCTAAACCAGGGCGTCACGATTGAGTCGGAATGTCCCGTAGGGCTAATTGGGGACGACATTGAAGCCGTGGCCCGCGCCAAGGCTAAGGACATCAAGAAACCTGTGATTCCGGTACGCTGCGAAGGATTCCGGGGTGTTTCCCAATCCCTTGGCCACCACATTGCCAACGACACCGTTCGGGATTGGGTCATGCCCAAGGCCGATGAGTACCGCAAGCTGCCCGAAGGCTTTGAACCCGGCCCCTACGATGTCAACATCATCGGTGACTACAACATCGGTGGCGATGCATGGCCTAGCCGTCGCCTGCTAGAAGCGATGGGTCTACGGGTGCTCTGCCAATTCTCTGGGGATGGCACCTTCAACGAAGTGGTGATGACACCCCTCGCCAAACTGAACCTGATCCACTGCTATCGGTCGATGAACTACATCTGCCGATTCATGGAAGAAAAGTACGGCATTGGCTGGCTAGAATACAACTTCTTTGGCCCCACCCAAATTGCGAAATCTCTGCGAAAGATCGCCGAACAGTTTGACGAAACGATCCAAGCTAAGGCAGAAGAGGTAATCGCAGCCCATCAGGCTCGAATGGATCAAATTATCGCCAAGTATCGGCCTCGTTTGGAAGGCAAAACGGTGATGATTATGGTGGGTGGCCTGCGTCCCCGCCACGTCATTCCTGCCTTTGAAGACCTGGGCATGAATGTGATCGGTACGGGCTATGAGTTTGGTCATGGCGATGACTACAAACGCACCCTCGACTATGTGAAAGATGGCACCGTTATTTACGACGATGTCAGCGGCTATGAGTTTGAGGAATTTGCCAAACAACTCAAGCCCGACTTGATTGCCTCTGGGGTGAAAGAGAAGTACGTCTTCCAGAAAATGGCGCTGCCCTTCCGGCAAATGCACTCCTGGGATTACTCTGGCCCCTACCACGGCTACGAAGGCTTTGAAGTCTTTGCCCGCGACATGGATTTGGCCATCAATAATCCCACCTGGAGCCTGATTAACACGCCCTGGCAAACGACTAAAGTCTAGACGGGATTCGATTTAGGTACGGGCGCACGGCGGTGCGCCCCAACGGATTCATCGGCTAACAATCCTAAATGCAATCCAAAAATGCGCCCCAACCGCTACCACCCCCATTTCCTCCACCAAGGAGAGCATCATGATTGACAATACTGACAACGCCATTCCGACTCCCTGCGGAGCCGAAGATCCAAAAATTCAGGATCACTTTGACCTTTTCCACACGGATGAATACCAGGAATTATTTGCCTACAAACGGCAATTTGAGGGAGCCCATTCCCATGAAAAAATTGCCGAAGTCGCGGAATGGACAAAGACCTGGGAATACCGGGAAAAGAACTTTGCCCGTGAAGCCCTCACCATTAACCCTGCCAAAGCCTGTCAACCGCTCGGTGCCCTCTTTGTGGCCGCAGGGTTTGAAGATACCCTGCCCTATAGCCACGGTTCCCAGGGTTGTGTCGCCTATTTCCGTAGCCACCTAACCCGGAACTACAAAGAGCCTTTCCAAGCCGTTTCCTCCTCCATGACGGAAGATGCAGCGGTATTTGGGGGACTAAGCAACCTTAAGGCTGGGCTCGAAAATGCCCATAGCATCTACAAACCCAAGATGATTGCCCTCTGCACCACCTGCATGGCCGAGGTGATTGGGGATGACCTGGGGGCGTTTATTACGACCTCCAAAAATGAGGGGCATATTCCTGAAGACTTCCCTGTTCCCTATGCCCATACGCCTAGTTTTGTGGGTTCCCACATCACGGGCTACGACAATATGCTGAAGGGCATTTTGCTGGAGTTAACTAAGGGCAAAAAAGCCGAAACGACTAACGGCAAATACAACTTCAACCTAGGCTTTGATCCCTACGTAGGCAACACCCGCGAGCTCAAGCGCATCCTGGATCTCTTTGGCATTGATTATACGGTTCTGTCGGATAATTCCGATGCCTTTGATTCTCCCAACACGGGCGAATTCAAGATGTATAATGGCCTCACCACCCTGGAGGAAGCGGGAGATAGCATCAACGCCGAAGCGAGTTTCTTCTTCCAGAAGTACACAACCCCCAAGAGCCAAGAATTCCTGGCTAAAGAAGGTGGGCAAAAGACCTACAACTTCCGCCCCTTTGGCATTCGTGGCACAGACGAATTCTTGATGCAATTGTCGGCGATTACGGGCAAACCCATTCCTGCTGAACTCCAGGCCGAACGGGGCCGCGCCGTGGATGCCATGACCGATTCCCAATCCTGGATTCACGGCAAGCGCGTCGCCCTCTACGGCGATCCCGATCATGTTCTAGGGCTGATTAATGTGCTGCTAGAACTGGGGGCTGAGCCTGTTCACATCGTGGTGGGCAACAGCAATGATGCCTTTGAAGCCGAGGCCCGCACCATTCTGGAAGCCACCCCCTACGGCAAAGGTGCCACGGTTTGGGGTGGCAAGGATCTGTGGCATCTGCGCTCTTTGATGTTCACGGAACCTGTGGATTTGCTGATTGGTAACTCCTATGGCAAGTACCTCTGGCGCGATACGGGCACTCCCCTAATCCGCGTTGGCTACCCGATTTTTGATCGGCACCACATGCACCGCTATGCCACCTTGGGCTATCAAGGTGCGCTCAATTTGGTTACGTGGATTGTCAATACCATCCTGGAAGAGGCCGATCTGAAGACCAATATTCCATCTAAGACCGACATCTCCTTCGACCTCATTCGTTAGTGCCCTTTGGCCAGGTATGCCCCAACCATACCTGGCCAACTCTACCCGAATTGATCATGAAACTTCCCGACGAAATCGAAATTGATTCCGCCCCGATATTTGATTTAGGTGATCGTGTTCGCGTACTAAAACTCATTCGTAACGATGGCACCTTTCCTGGCAAAAATATCGGCGAAAGACTAGCTGAAAAAGGCGATATTGGCTACATCATTGGCATTGGCACCTATCTCCAGAGAGCCTACGTTTACTCAGTTCATTTTCTAGAGAGTAATCAGGTCGTTGGCTGCCTCAGTCGCGAACTCGAAAAGACTGAAGAACTAGTTCCTTTAATCGCCCAAGCCGACTGGTAAACCGTTGAACTTCGAGTAACCATACAACGGTCAACGCCAAAAACCTAGCCGCAGGGTGGGCACCGCCCACCATCCCCCTTTGCCTTCACCGCTTAACCCTCGTCTCAAACTCCTCTTCCAGCGCAAGAGGAAAACTAGAATAGCTCCGTTCTTGGCCTTTCCCACCCAGCACATTTCCACCATGGCTACTCTCCTACACTCCCCCGATCCCTCGCATCATCACACCCACGGCCAAGCCCTGCCTGCTCCTCCTGGAATTGGCCTTCTCACTCCCCTGCGCCGCTGGATTGATCAGTTGGAAGTCCCCAACCGACGCTTTGCCCACCTAGTTTGTCGCCTCATTCCCTGCTGTTGCCCTTTCGAGCGGGATATTACGATTCTAGGCCGCACGTTTCACATTCCGGCCATGTGCAAACTCAACCCGCTGTATGACGAATTTGTGGGGTTGCGTTTTCGATCTTTGGCCTATCTTACCGATGTTTGTGGTGAGGATGTCACCCAATATATTTGTTGAAGAATAGTCTGAGATTTTGAATTTTTAATTTTGAACTTTGAATCCCTAAGCAAAGCTTCAAAATTAAGGTGAATTCTAGAAAATTGTTTCCCTCAATATGGGCAGTGCCCACCCTACTTCTTTCTTTTCGCAACCCCTCATCCCCTCACTCCTATGTCTTCTACCAAAGCCAAAATGAGCGAGCTTTTGACCCAACCGGGTTGTGAGCATAACCATAAAAAAAATGGCAAAGGTCATAACAAAGTTTGTCAACAGCAGGCCAAGCCTGGGGCGGCTCAGGGGGGGTGTGCCTTTGATGGAGCCAGCATTGCCCTGGTGCCGATTACCGATGTGGCCCACCTGGTTCATGGCCCCATTGCCTGTGCGGGCAATTCCTGGGGGGGACGGGGCAGTTTATCATCGGGTGAGACCCTCTACAAAATGGGATTTACCACTGACCTCAGCGAAAACGACATTATTTTTGGCGGCGAAAAGAAGCTCTATAAGGCCATTCAGGATGTACAGGAACGCTACCATCCCGCCGCTATTTTTGTCTATTCCACCTGCGTAACGGCGCTGATTGGGGATGATCTAGATGCTGTGTGTAAGGCCGCAACGGAGAACTTGAATCTCCCCGTAGTTCCCATCCAATCCCCTGGTTTTGTCGGCAGCAAAAACCTCGGCAATCGCCTCGCTGGGGAAGCCCTGCTAGACCACGTTATCGGCACCGCAGAACCAGAATTTACCACCCCCTACGACATTAACTTAATCGGTGAATACAACATCGCTGGGGAAATGTGGGGCGTATTGCCACTGTTGGAGAAAGTCGGTATTCGAGTCCTATCCAAAATCACGGGTGATGCCCGCTATCAAGAAGTAGCCTGCGCCCATCGCGCCAAACTGAACGTGATGATTTGCTCCAAGGCGCTGATTAATCTAGCCCACAAAATGGAGGAGCGCTACGGTATTCCCTATATCGAAGAATCCTTCTATGGTGTGGCGGATATGAACCACTGCCTACGCACCATTGCCGCCAAAATTGGCGATGAAGCGATGCAGGCCAAAGTAGAAGCGGTGATTGCCGAAGAAACGGAAAAACTCAATGAACAATTAGCTCCCTATCGGGAACGACTCCAGGGCAAGCGCGTTGTCCTCTATACCGGGGGGGTGAAAAGCTGGTCGATTATTTCAGCCGCACAGGATTTAGGGATTAAAGTTGTTGCCACCAGCAGCAAAAAGAGCACCGAAGAAGATAAAGCCCGCATCAAAACTCTGCTGGGTCAAGAGGGCGTCATGCTGGAAAAAGGCGGCGCGGCGGAACTGTTGAAAGTGATCGAAAAGACCAACGCCGACATGCTAATTGCCGGAGGCCGCAACCAATACACCGCCCTCAAGGCCCGCATTCCTTTTCTGCACATCAACCAAGAACGCCACAATCCCTATTCTGGCTACGGTGGTCTGCTGGAAATGGCGAAGGAACTGGACGAAACCCTGCATAGTCCAGTGTGGGCAGAGGTGCGGCGGGCGGCTCCGTGGGAGAAGACCCTCACCCCCAACCCCTCACCCAACGGGGGAGACCCTCACCCCCAGTCCTTCTCCCAGGGGGAGAGGGAGGACAGAAGTGGAGAGAAAATCTCGACTAAGGTGATTGTTCGGCGGAAGGCGGTGGCGGTGAATCCGCTGAAGCAAAGTCAGCCCCTGGGTGCGGCCCTGGCGTTTTTGGGGATTCAGGGGGCGATGCCGCTGTTCCATGGTTCCCAGGGCTGCACGGCCTTTGCCAAGGTGCTGCTGGTGAACCATTTCCAGGAAGCGATTCCCCTGGCCACCACGGCGATGAGCGAGGTGAGTACAGTGCTGGGCGGCGATGACAACGTCCACCAAGGCATTTTGACGGTGATTCAAAACTCCCAGCCGGAACTGGTGGGGCTGTTCACTACCGGGCTGACGGAAACTCGCGGCGACGATATGCAGGGCATTCTGCGGGACTTCCACACGGCCAACCCAGAGGTCACGGTGCCCATCGTCCTAGCCTCCACCCCCGACTACAAGGGCAGCTTGGAGGATGGCTTTGCGGCGGCGGTGGAAAGTTTGGTACAGACTATGCCTGAACCGGGGGAGGTCAACCCTAAACAAATCACCCTGCTGGCCAGTGCCGCCCTTGGCCCTGGGGATGTGGCGGAACTCAAGGAAATCGTCGAAGCCTTTGGCCTCACCCCCATCGTGCTGCCTGACCTGTCTACCTCGCTGGATGGCCACCTGGACGATGCCGACCACTACACCACCGCCACCGGAGGCACCACGGTCGCGGAACTCAAGGCCGTAGGACGCTCGGCCCTCACCCTGGCCCTGGGCGGCAGCATGGCCAAGGCGGCGGCGATTTTGACCGAGCGCTTCGGCACCCCCGCCCAAACCTTCACCCAACTGACGGGACTGGGGGCCGTGGATGACTTGTTATATGCATTGACCCAAATCAGCGGCCAACCCGTTCCCGCCAAGTACCTGCGCCAACGTCGCCAGGTGCAGGATGCCATGCTGGACACCCACTTCTTCTTTGGCCGCAAAAAGGTGGCCCTGGCCCTAGAACCCGACCTGCTGCACAACGTCGCCTGGTGGCTACACAGCACCGGAGTTGAACTTCAAGCCGCCGTCACCACCGCCCCCTCGCCCCTGCTGAAGGATCTCCCCATCGCCCAAACCTACATCGGCGACTTTGAAGACCTGGAAGACCTCGCGGCCACCGCCGACCTCTGGATCACCAACTCCAAGGCCCGCCCCATCGCCCGCCGCCTCGGCATCCCCCTCTACCTCCATGGCTTCCCCATGCTGGAACATCTGGGCAACGGCCACCGCTGCACCGTCGGCTATCGCGGCACCCTAGACCTGCTTTTTGCCATCGGCAATATCCTGCTCGAAGCCGACGAAGAGCGCACCCACGATCTCGTTCACCGCTGGCGGGAAGACGGGAGTTAAATGTTTTGAACTTTGAATTTTGCATTTTGAACTCGACACTTTGAACGCCCTAGCTTTCACCTTCTTCGATCTCGCTACTCTCAAGGAGATGCACCATGAAAATAGCCTTTGCCACCAAGGACTCGATTCACATTAACGCCCACTTTGGCTCGGCCAGCGCAATGGATGTTTATGAACTCACTGCCGATGCCTATACCTTCTCAGAAACGCTAAAGTTTGGCGGCAATCTGAAAGAAGATGGCAACGAAGACAAGATCGATGCCAAGCTGAAGGCGCTGAAGGGCTGCACCATTGTTTATGTGGCCGATATTGGTGGTAGTGCGGCGGCTCGGTTAATTGGCAAGCGGATTACGCCGATGAAATCCCACTCCGAAAATGAAGAAATCGAAGCGATTTTGGGACAACTGATGCACACCCTCCAGGGAAGTCCCCCGCCCTGGCTGCGTAAGGTGCTGAGCCAAGAGCAAGCCCCCAAATTTGATGATGCTTACCTTGAAACCGAGGAGGAAGTGACCGTATGAGTACTCTCGAAACCCCGACCCCAGTATTGACCGTTGCGGATTCTCCCTTTTTGCAGGCCGTTGTGCAGCAAATTCGCGCCAACGATAGCTTTGGCACCTATCGCCACTGGGCCGATGAATTGCTGCTAAAGCCCTACATTCTCACCAAAGCCCAAAAGCGGGAAATTTCCGTAGAAGGCGAAGTAGACCCCATTACTCAGTCGCGTATCATCTCCTTTTTCCGCGCCATAGCCTACCGGATTGAGCAGGAAACAGGAATGCTCTCCCAGGTGGTGATTGACCTCAGCCATGAGGGTTTTGGTTGGGCGCTGGTTTTCTCCGGTCGCCTACTGCTGGTGTCTAAAACCCTGCGCGATGCCCAACGATTTGGCTTTGTTTCCCTCGAAAAACTCAACGAAGAAGGAGAACGCCTAGTCGAAAAAGGAATCGAACTGGCCACCCGATTCCCAGAAGTCAGCCAGTGGTGAACCCTCAATCCTCCGTACGGGCGCACTGCTGTGCGCCCCAATCCAGCCCCTAACGCTAACCCAATTCCCAATCCTCGATTTCCGATGTTAACCACCGAATCCCTCACCATCGATGAGCTAAAGACCAAAATCAAAAAGCTGAATAGCAAAGCGGGTCAGCTCAAGATGGATTTACACGATATTGCCGAAGGACTGCCCACCGACCTAGACCTATTGCCCGAAGCTGCGGCTCGTACCTACGAGATCTACTGCCAACTACGCGACCTCAGACAACAGTTGAAAACCCTGGAGACAGCCCAATGACCACTAAAACCAAAGCCTTCAACCAAATCACCCAGGCCGAAGACTATTTTGCCTTTTTTGAACTGCCCTACGATCCCAGCTTTCTCAATGTTAATCGCCTACATGTTCTGCAAAAGTTTGCCCACCTAATGCGAGAAAGGGGCGCACTGATGCCCGACTTTGACGATGAAGCCACCTTCAGCCGTTATCGCGGATTTTTGCAAGAAGCCTACAGCATTTTCCAAACCTCATCTCCCCAGTCTGAGAAATTATTTAAGGTCTTCAACCAAAAGCCCAGCAACGTCGTTTTAATGTCGGAAATTGCAATGGAGTAAGGGTGCCTTTGCCCATGCTCCTGGGGATCCCCCTAAATCCCCCTTGAAAAGGGGGACTTTGAAGGCCAATTCCTTTCCAAGAGGATTTTGCCTCTCACCTAGCCTCTATTCCCCCCTTTCCAAGGGGGGCTAGGGGGGATCAACTCCCAAAACCTTAAAATCGCTAACCCATCATTCCCATGCTTACCCCCACTGAACTCGAACGCTATCGTCGGCAAATGCAGCTCCCTGGCTTTGGTCGGGAAGCGCAGGAGCGACTGAAAGCCACCACGGCCCTAGTAACCGGGGTCGGCGGATTGGGGGGCACTGCCGCGCTATACCTAGCGGCGGCGGGGGTGGGGCGGTTGATCCTGGTGCGGGGGGGCAACCTCCAGCGGGACGACATGAACCGCCAGATTTTGATGACCGATGACTGGGTGGGTCAACCCAGGGTGTTTAAAGCCCAGGAAACCCTAGCCGCTTTCAACCCGGATATCGAGATCGAAGCGGTGTGCGACTACGTCACGGTGGACAACATTGATGCCCTGGTGCGGCGGGCGGATTTGGCTCTGGACTGTGCCTTCGACTTTGCGGAGCGGGATTTGCTGAATGCTGCCTGTGTGCGCTGGAACAAGCCCATGGTGGAAGCGGCGATGAATGCCATGGAAGCCTACCTAACCACCGTTATTCCGGGCAAAACTCCCTGTTTATCCTGCCTTTTTCCCGAAAAGCCGGAGTGGGATCGCTGGGGATTTGGGGTACTGGGGGCGGTATCGGGCACCCTCGCCTGCCTTGCCGCCCTGGAAGCCGTGAAGCTGATCACCGGACTGGGCGACCCCCTGCTGGGCCAGCTTCTCACCATGGATTTGGCCAGGGCCGAATTCGCCAAACGCCGCACCTACCACGATCCCGACTGTCCTATCTGCGGTGGCCCCCAGGGAAAACCCCTGCCGGAAAAGCCCCTGGCCCTCCCAACCCTAGCTAGTAGATAACCAGCCTCCCCGTACGGGCGCACCGCAGTGTGCCCCAACTCCAGCCCCAACCCTAGCCCCAACCCCTAATTCCTATCCCCCTAATCCCATGACTATCACCCTCACTGAAATTGCCGAACTACGCCTGCGTACCTTTTTGCGGGGCACCCCCAACTACACCCCCAGCCGGGGCATACGCCTTGCGGTGAAAGATGGCGGCTGCAATGGCTACGAGTACGACATCAAAATTTCCGATGCGCCCAAGGCCGATGACCAGGTGGTGGAATCGGGTCAGTTAAAGGTATTTATTGACCCCAAAAGCGCACCCCTGCTGGAGGGAATTGTGGTGGATTATGTGGATAGCCTACTAGAAAGCGGCTTTAAATTTAGCAACCCCAATGCAACCGATACCTGTAGCTGTGGCAAGTCCTTCCAGGCCGGAGAATGTAGCCCCACCGGAGTTCCCTGTAGTTAAAGATTTTCCGTAGGTTGGGTGGCGCAAAGCAGAACCCAACAAAGCAGACCGAATTGTCCCATCATCGTAGGTTAGCTAGCGCGAAGCAAACCCTCAGATTGAACCAAACAGAAGGAGTAAGGGGAAATAACTTATCGCCGATTCTCCTTCTTCCCTAATCTCATCTCTCTCAATCGGAGATTCATCATGGCAACCTTCCAAGTTCATTTGATCAACAAAAAACGCAATATCGACATCACTATTCCCGTGGATGAAGATACCTATATTGTGGATGCAGCGGAAGAGAATGACATTGAATTACCCTTTTCCTGTCGGTCGGGGGCTTGCTCTAGTTGTGTGGGCAAGTTAGTAGAAGGCGAAATTGATCAGTCTGAACAGTCCTTCCTAGATGATGAACAAATGGCGAAGGGATTTGTACTGCTGTGTACGGCCTATCCTCGCTCAGACTGCACGATTAAGACCCACATGGAAGCCTATCTCGTTTGAAGATTGGCATACGACATCGCCTAGATCGACGACTATTTTCCTATTACTGGGAGCAAGACCCATGACTAAGATTGGACTTTTCTACGGCAGCACCTCAGGCGTTACGGAAGAAATTGCGGGGAAAATACAAGAGGCCATTGGTGAAGATAATTGCGACCTCTACAGCATGGAAGAGGATTTCGATGATGTGGATGACTTACTCAAGTACGACTACCTAATTCTCGGTTGTTCTACCTGGGGTGCAGGGGAACTCCAAAACGATTGGCGAGAACCGCTTTTTGACATAGAGATGGATAAGCCCGATTTTTCTGGCAAAACCATCGCCCTCTTTGGCCCTGGAGATTGCGAAGGCCACAGTAAGCATTTTGTCGGTGCCCTGGGCATTCTGTACAAACAGTTCAAAGCCCTGGGGGCCAACCTGGTTGGATCGGTGTCTGTTGACGACTATTCCTTTGAGCAATCATCGGCCATTCAAGACGGCAAGTTTGTGGGCTTGCCCCTGGATGAGGTAAATGAAAGCGACAAAACCGACCAGCGAATTGCTGATTGGCTAGAAATTCTCAAGCCAGATTTCCCGGCCATTGCCGCTTAAGCAATGGAACGAATTAATCGGCGATCCATCTAGCCTACTTCCGTCTAGATTGAGTAGCGCGATAGCAGAACCTAACAAGACCGCTGCCAAGCAAGCACAATCTAATGTTGGATTCTACTGCGTTTTCCTCAATCTCTTTTTACCCAATCCATCGCTTAACGCGCATCTAGTCATCTATCGATCCCTACAGGAGGTGATGCCCTTGAACTAGTTCGCTTGGCATTAAAAAATGACCATTAGGAGGATCTTTTCAACCTGTTTTGTCCATGTAAGGAGAAGGTTCATTATGGCTACTGCAAGAGATATTATGACCGATGAAGTTGCTACCATTAAGGGGTCTGCAACGGTCGCTGAAGCGGTACAACTGATGAAGTTCAAGAAGCTTCATTCTTTGATTGTCGAACGACGTAATCCTGAGGATGCCTATGGCATTGTCACCGATACGGACATTGTAAACAAAGTGGTGGCCTACGGCACCGATCCCAAGACCATCAAGGTTTATGAAATTATGAATAAACCCTGTTTGGTAATCAATCCTGATCTGGGCGTTGAGTATGTGGCGCGTCTGTTTGCCCACTTTGGTATTGACCGGGCTCCGGTGATCCAAAACGACCTGATCGGGATTATTTCCAACACTGATATTCTGCAAAAGAGCGACTTTGTGGAAAATCCCAGGGTGCCTCTACTGCAAAAGGCACTCCAGGCCCAAGTTGCCCATGCCCGTGGCGTTTCTGCGGCCAAAGGCCCCTACTCCAACGCTGGCAAAGAAGCCTGGGCTGCCGTGGCCGAGCTAGAGGCGGAACTGGCTTTCTGTCAGGGTGAAGTTCCTGAGCAAAGCGCTGTGGAAGATACCCCTGAGCCAGCCTTGGCTTAGTCCCATTCCTCGGCGGCGGAATTGTTCCATTCTGCCGCCGAACTGCTTTTGATCAGGCCATGGAGGTCGATGATGACCACGGATTTGCTCCATCAAGATTGGTTTGTGGATGAGATAGGCCAATGCCAACTTCGCCCCACCCCTCGCCCTTGGGACTTGCTGCAAGATCACTATTATCTGCATCAATTTCTCAGCGATATTCTGCACATTCTTGACTATGCCCCCCATGAATTTGATCAGTGGGATTATCTGCCCCAGATCCGGCGTAAGGTACGCAAACTTATTCTTAATTCCTATTGGCTAACAACCCGGCGGGCCGTTCCTGATCCCAGGACAGGATCTACCGTCTTACCCCTTTATGAAGAACTGGGTTATCCGCTAACGGTGCAGAATGTGATGACCAATCCCGGTATTATCACGCCCATTCATAACCATGGCACCTGGGGCGTTGTGGCCTTGCTAGAAGGGCAAGAACGCCATACCTTTTGGCAATATGCTGACGATGGCATTCATATTCAACCCACGGGTCAGCGCATTCTCAATACCGGAGAAGTTATCAGCTTTATGCCCGCCGCCATCCACCAGGTCGAAACCCTGGGATCAGAGCCCGCCGTCACCTTTCAACTCTATGGAGAAATGCAACCCAAAGCTCGTTTTCAGTTTGATTCCGAGACCTTGATCGCTAAACCCTTCTAGGAGGCGCATGATGACGACGGTAATTTTTTATGAAAAAGCAGGTTGCATCAACAATACTAAGCAAAAAGCTCTGCTGAAAGCGGCGGGGCACCGGGTAATTGCCCGTAATCTATTGCTTGAGTCTTGGACCTATGATCGCCTGCGTCCCTTCTTTGGTGATCTGCCTGTGGCACAGTGGTTTAATACCACCGCCCCTGCCATCACCAGCGGTCTGATTGTGCCCCAGGATTTGGGCGTTGAAATCGCCCTAGAATTGATGTTGCTCGATCCAATTTTAATTCGTCGTCCTTTAATCAAGGTGGGTAAAGAATGCCATGTTGGCTTTGATCTGGATTTTATTGAGCAGTGGATCGGCCTCAACACCGCCCTCGCCCTGCACCAGGCCAAGGAGCGACCCGACCTAGAAACCTGCCCTCGTGCCAAGCCTGCCCAACCCAACCCAAGGAGGGGCTAGCCTAGCCCAACCACAATGTGTGATTTTTTAAACCGCTGGCCCCACGCCCATAGTCCAACACTAGCGGGAGGATCGATGGATTTTGAAACCCGATGGAGTCAGTATTACCAAGCGGTGGAGGGGCGACCGCCTCGGTCAACGCTGACCAGGGCACTGGAATGCTATGCCGCCGATGCCGAACCCCTGCCCCCTTTTGCGGTGGATTTGGGCTGTGGCGATGGGCGCGATACGGTGGAACTGCTGCGCCAGGGTTGGCGGGTGCTGGCCATTGACGGCGAGCCCGAAGCCATTACCCGCCTGCGGCAACGGGAGGATTGCGACCGCACCTACCTCGAAACCCGCGTGCAACGGTTTGAAAGCCTCACCCTGCCCCCGGATGTCAGCCTAATCAACGCTAGCTTTTGCTTGCCCTTTTGTCCCCCAGAGCAGTTCCCCCACCTGTGGGAAGAAATTGTGGTGGCCCTGGCACCGGGGGGGCGATTCTGCGGTCAACTCTTTGGCGACCAAGACTCCTGGGCCGCCTACCCCAACCTCACCCACCACCGCCGCGACCAGGTAGCGGATCTCCTCGCCCCCTTCACCGTGGAGTGGTTGGAGGAGGAAAACCACCCCGGCCAAACCGCCCTCGGCGAAGAGAAACACTGGCACATTTTCCAAATTGTGGCCCGCAAACAAGCCCAGTAATGCGACCCAGCCAACTCCGCGATCTCCTGGTATACTAGAACTACTTAGCCTAGGGGAAGGCTGTCCTATGGTGATGACCGCACAGCAACTGGCCGACCTGATGCCAGATGCCACCCAATTGGAGAGCAATGAGCCGGAGATGGAAAGTTCGTTGCACTATGCCCAACTGGCGCTGCTGGTGGCCTGTTTAGATTGGCTCTGGCGTGATCGCGATGACTATTTCATCGGGGCCAACTTAACCATCTATTTCAGCCGCGAACAGCTTAAAAATCGAGACTTCAGGGGGCCAGATTTCTTCCTGGTGAACCGTACCCAAAAGCGACCTCGGCGGTCTTGGGTGGTGTGGGAAGAGGGGGGCCAGTACCCGGATTTGATTATTGAACTGCTGTCAAACTCCACCGCCAAAACCGACCGTACCCTAAAAAAGCTGCTCTACCAAGATCGCTTTCGGACTCCAGAATATTTTCTATTCTCCCCAGAAACCCAGGAATTCGCCGGATATCACCTGGTGGATCAGCAATACCAAGCCATTCAACCCAATGCCGAGGGGCACCTCTGGAGTCAGGTCTTGGGCCTATCCCTAGGCGTACAGGCAGGGCAACTGCGCTACTTCACCGAGCTAGGGCATCTGATTCCGACCCCAGAGGAAGCGGCCCAGCAGGCTCAGCAGCAGGCCCAGCAGGCCCAGCAAGCGGCTCAGCAGGAACGAGATCGGGCGGATCGGTTGGCGGCTCAGCTACGCCAGTTGGGGATTGATCCGGACTAGCCCTGGGTTTTGGCGTAGGCTGGCACATCGTTCACGGTTGGGATGCTGAACGGCGGCTGATCGCTCAGCAACAGGATTCGCTCTGGGGCGAGATGAATGTGCCAGGGCTGGGGGTGTTGATTCAGGGTTTGCCATTTTTCTTTAAACACCTCCACCTGGAGATCGTAGGGAAAGTCCCCCTGGTTGGGGGCCATGTCAGGGGTTGGGGGGCGGTGGAGCTTGAGAAATAGCGTCATCCGGTGCGGGGTTTCGCTGGTGGAGACCACCCAGGCCGGGAAGGTGTTGGGACGGTGGGGGCTATCCACAAACTCCACCTGATGCGCCCGGAAGCCCACCTGACTGAGATCGATGGGAATGACCTCGGCGACGGTGAGGGTGCAGCCCCAGTCTTCGGCCTGGAGGGTGTGGGGCGAGAGGGGGATGGCCCTAGAAAAGTTCTTGCATCCAGTAATTTGGGCGGCGATCACACTGCCCGGTCGCTCAAACACCTGGTGGCGGGTGCCGTGGGCCACGGGTTGCCCCGCCGCCATCACCATCACCTGGGGACAGACCCGAAACACCTCTTCCAAATTGTGGGTGACAAAGAGGGCAATACCGGGATAGGTGGCCAGGGTTTTGATCAACTGCTGCTCCACCTGGCTGCGCAGGTAGGTATCCAAAGCCGATAGGGGTTCATCCAGCAGCAGCACCTCTGGGTTGGGGGCCAAGGCACGGGCCAGGGCCACCCGCTGCTGTTGTCCGCCGGAAATTTGCTGGGGATAGCGATTACCCAAGCCCTGCAAGTGCATCACCTCCAGCCACCAACTAATCCGCTGCCATCGCTCTAGTTTGGGCAGATGCTGCAAGCCAAAGCCAATGTTTTCCGCCAGGGTGAGGTGGGGAAAGAGGGCATAGGTTTGAAACAGCAGCCCCACCCGCCGCTGCCGACTGGGGAGGTTGATGCCACGATCCCGATCAAACAACACTCGCCCATTCAGCACAATTCGCCCCCGATCCGGCGTTTCCACCCCGGCAATGCAGCGCAGGGTCATCGATTTGCCCGACCCCGATGCCCCCAAAATGCCTAGCGCATCGGGGCCAGCGGTGAAGCGCACCGTCAGGGGAAAGGTGGCTAACGCTTTGTGAATATCTACCTCTAGGGTCGCGGGCCAGGAGGGCGATTCAGGCATTCGGGTGTTCGTTGTCAGGGAGCCTGGGATGAAGGCTGGTGTCATTGATGCGGGGGGGATGGGGGCTGGCTTCAGGAGATCCACCGTTGGGTGAGCCGTCGTCTGCCGTCGTTGCCGCTGGGCCTGCCAAGCATTCGCCGTCACCAGGCCCGACAACGACACCACTAGAATGATGCCCACCCACGTCCAAGCCTGGGCCATCGCCCCCGATTGCACTGCAAAGTAAATCGCCATCGGCATGGTTTGGGTGCGGCCTGGAATGTTCCCTGCCACCATCAAGGTGGCCCCAAATTCCCCCAGGGCACGGGCAAAGGATAGGGTCATCCCTGCCAACAAACCGGGCACCGACAGGGGCAACAAAATTCGCCCAAAGATCCGCCATTCCCCCGCCCCCAGGGTTCGCGCCACCTGGGGCAGCGCCCGATCCACCTGTTCAAACGCCCCCAGGGCCGTGCGATACATCAACGGAAAGGCCACCACCGTCGCACTCATTACCGCCCCATACCAGGTAAACACGATTCGCCAGCCCAAGGATTCCAGCAGGGGAGCCAAGGGGCCACTGCGCCCAAACAGCACCAGCAGCAAAAAACCCACCACCGTAGGCGGCAACACCAGGGGCGCAATAAACAGCCCCTCCAGCACCGACTTACCGGGGCCACGGTAGCCCAGCATCCCGTAGGCGGCGGCAATGCCAAGGAAAAAGGCAAAGATCGTGGCTAGGCCAGCCACCTTGAGGGAAATCCAGAGCGGGGTTAGGTCAGCGGGCATGGGGCGACATCCAAGGCTTAGTCTAGGACGGTGAAACCATGATCGATAAAGACGGCCCTGGCGGCCTCGCTAGAGAGATAGTCCACCCAGGCGAGGGCTGCCTCTGGGTGGGCTGTATCGTTGACCACGGCCACGGGGTAAACAATCGGATCATGGAGGGTATTAGCGGCGATGGCCGCTACTGTCACCTGGTCAGAGGTAGCGGCATCGGTGGCAAACAAAATCCCAGCCTCCACGTTATTAGAGGCCACAGCAGCCAGCACCTCGCGCACCGTATTGGCGAAAATCAGCTTGGGGCGAACGTCCTCTAAAATGCCCAGGTTGCCCAACACCTGCTCGGCATATTGTCCGGCGGGCACACTGCCAAAATCCCCCACGGAAATTTGCTGCACCTCTGCCTGGGTGAGGTCATTAAACTCCGTTAGGCCCAGGGTAGAGGTACTAGGCACGACCAGCACCAACTGATTGCCTAGGAGATTCTGGCGGCTATCCGGTCGCAGATATCCCCCCGCTTCCAGGGCCTCAATCTGGGATGTCCCCGCCGAGAAGAACACATCAATCGGTGCGCCCTGCTCAATCTGCTGTTGCAACTGCCCTGATGCGGCAAAGGTATAACCCAGGGCAATATCCGGGTGCGCCGCCTCAAAGGCGGGCTGAATGTCCTCCATCGCCCCCTGCAAACTGGCCGCCGCCCCCACCAGCAGCGTCACCGGATCACCCTCCCCTACGGGTGAAGTTAGCGGGGCATCCACCACCGAATCATTGGGCCGACAAGCGCTACCCAAGACCACGCTCAGCCCTAAAATGCCTATCCACGGTAAAACCTGCCGTTTGGCCATCGCAGTATTAGACGTCATGCGCCAATATTTTGGACATAGGTCAACTTTGCTTGCCAATCCTGAAAAAGCTGTATCAGGGCGCACTGGGCAAGGACTTGCAATAAACCGCTACAGGCGGCTAGTTCCCAGACGGATGACGGTTTACGGCCACGGTATTGTCCTCACCCACTGACCGATCAACGCTAATCTACGGCCAGCATAATATTGGAGGCTTTCACCATGGCGTAGATCTCCTTACCCTCCGCCAGTTCCATCGCCTCAGCGGAAGCCTTGGTAATCATCGACACGACTTCCACACCGGGAGCCACTTCAACGACGACCTCAGTATTGACGGTGCCCATCGTCAGACTTTTGATCGTGCCTTTCAGGTTATTGCGAGCGCTAACTTTCATATCATCCTCCGGGCCATATGCCAGTATTCTTTAACTATGACAACTTTACTGGCATGACCCAGAAAGAATGTCACCTAAAGTACGGAGTTGAGTGGAATATCAGTCGGATTCAGGGAACGGTGACAGACTCTATACTGGCTACCAGGTCGTGGGTGGGGGGATGTCGGTGAAGGATGAGTTACGTAATGGCCTGAGGTCAACCCGTCTGCGCCTGGGTCTAAGCCAGCAAGACTTGGCCACCATGGCCGGGGTGAGTCGTCAAACGATTAGCAGTGTTGAATCGGGGCAAGCGGCGTTATCTGTCACGGTGGCCCTGCGCTTGGCCAAAGCCTTGGGGTGTCAGGTCGAAGATTTATTCTGGCTCGAACCAGATTTAGCCACGCTGGAGGCCACCCCCACGGCGACCCTACCCACCGGAAAACCTGTGCCCGTTAGCCTGGTCAACGTGGGTGAAAAGTGGGTGGCCCATCCCTTAGTAGGCAATGATGCCTTTCGGGTCGAACTCATTCCTGCCGATGGGGAAGCCCTTCGCCAACCCCAGCAAGATACCCTCACCGTTACCCTACTCGATGATCCGGGCAACCTGGCCAATACCGTGGCCGTGGCAGGCTGTGCTCCGGCCCTGTCTCTTTGGGCGCAGGCAGCGGAACGATGGCACCCCGGTCTACGGGTTCACCTCAGCTTTGCCAACAGCACCGAAGCCCTAGACCGACTGGCCCGTGGCGAAGTCCACATTGCCGGGGTGCATCTCTATTGCCCCAAAACCGAAACCTTTAACCTGCCCTTTGTGCAATGCGCCCTTCCCCACCAGGGAGCGGTGCTGATCAACCTGGGGATTTGGGATGAGGGGTTGTTGCTGGCACCGGGCAACCCCAAGGGCATCCAGAGGATCACCGACCTGGCTCGGCCTGATGTGGTTTTGGTGAACCGAGAACCAGGGGCCGGGAGCCGGGAACTCCTAGATCAGGCTCTAGCAGCGGCCAAGGTATCCCCCCAGGCGGTGCAGGGGTTTGATCGGGTGGTGTTTTCTCACCAGGCCGTGGCCCAGGCCATTGCCCAAGGTCAGGCCGATGTGGGCGTCAGTGCGGCCTCCATTGCCACCACCTATAACCTGGCGTTTCTGCCCCTGCGCCAGTCCCGCTACGACCTCGTCACCCTCAAAGCCTACCTGGAGGAACCCACTGTGCAGCAGTTGCTGGGCACCCTCAGCCATCGTCGGGTGATCTCTCAGATTAAACGGCTAGGCGGCTATGATACCCACCTCACCGGGGAAGTGGTAGCCACCACTCATGGCGATAGGTTGAAGTGACGCAGAGCCTCTAGGGCGGCTTGCTTACGGGCGTCTTTCTTCCGGCGTCCTTGGCCCACGCCATAGCCTTGGCCGTTAATATACACCCCGATTTCAAAGACCTTGGCATTATCAGGGCCAGCCGCGCTCAATTCCCGATACTCTGGCAACCCCCCAAAATGGGCCTGCACAAACTCCTGAAGCGTACTCACGGGATCGGTGGGCGGTAACGCCATCACCTGATTCACCAGCGGGCCAAAAATCGCTTGAACATAGGCGTAGGTCGCCTGAATTCCCGCATCTAGTCGATAGGCTCCAATCAACGCCTCAAAGGCATCGGACTGCACACTGGCATTACTACGCTCATGCTGGGCACCATGGCCTAAACGCAGCCGTTCCGGTAACCCCATAGCCACCGCTATCGCCGCGAGCTGACCTTGATCCACCAGTTGATCACACCGCTTCGACATCTCTCCTTCATCCATGGTGGGGTATTGTTCAAACAACAAATCGCGCACCACAAATTCGATAATGCTGTCGCCTAAGAATTCCAGCCTTTCATTATCATCTGTACCGTTTTCCCTAGCGTAGGATCGGTGGGTAAGGGCTTGCTGAAGTAACCGTTTGTTCTTGAAATCAGGAATGCTCATCATCAATTTTGGTATTATCTGCCACGGAGATAGCCGGGATGACTACTCTACATTGGGTTTGTAATCTACCGCAGGAGATTGTTACGAGGCGATGGCCGGGGGGAGAGGTGCGGCTGGAGCAAGGCGTTGTCGTAGGCTGAGACGGAGTCGATCCCTAATCCCATGACCGACCTATTCACCCATCGGGTGGCTGTCCTCGCCACCATGCACCGCAAAGAGCAGGTCATCGCCCCCCTCCTCGAAACGCAACTGGGCCTCACCGTCACCGTGCCCGCTGGGTTTGATACCGACGGCTTCGGCACCTTCACCGGGGAAGTGAAGCGCCCCGCCGACCAGCTTTCCACCGCCCGCATCAAGGCCGCCGCTGCCCTAGATCGCACCGGAGCCACCCTAGCCATCGCCAGTGAGGGCAGCTTTGGGCCACACCCTCACATCCCCTTTGTGCCCTGCAACCGCGAACTAGTGGTGCTGATCGACCGTCAGCATGGCCTAGAAATTGTGGGCGAATGCCTCTCCACCGAGACCAATTATCGCCAGCAGCAGATTCGGAGCTGGCAAGACGCAGAAGCCTTTGCCGCCACGGTGGACTTCCCCAGCCACGGGCTGATCGTTCGAGCGGATGGAACCGTCCTCGCCAAGGGCATCACTACTAAAGCAACATTATCAACAGCAGTAGACACCGCCCTGCACCAAGCCGCCACCGTCCAACTTGAAACGGACATGCGCGCCCTCTACAACCCAACCCGCATGGCGGTGATTGCCCAGGCCACCGAGGATTTGCTGCGGGCCATTGCCCAAACCTGCCCAAATTGCGCCTGTCCCGGCTTTCGGGAGGTGAAACGCTGGCCCGGTTTGCCCTGTGGTCTCTGCGGCACCCCTACCCTCCTAACGGCGTTGATTCGAGACCAATGCCAGCGCTGCGATCACTATCACGATCATCCTCCCGCCGATATGCCGCCTAAAGCCGACCCCAGCCACTGCCCCTACTGCAATCCCTAATGCTGTCAGCCCCCTCTTCCATCGGCATGACGACAGTGTTCTAGCCATCAGAATCAGGGGTTGAGCCCATGGGATGACACACCCTAGGGCGAAAACTCATACTCCCGCATTTCCAAGCGGCAGTTGTCCTCTTGATTTAGGGCGCGCATGATGGGGTTAATATCGCGAAATCCTTCCCCGCCCCGCTGTTCTAAGGAATCGGAAAATCGATCCACAAACTTGACGACACAGGAGTTAGAACTGGTGGCAAGCTGGCCTAGGGCTGTCTGGGCACTATTGATATCCCAGGCGGCAACGGCCCCGTGGAGCTGTTCCCAGGCGCGGTCGTCGCGGGTGGTGGTGGCGACCTGAAGTTGGTAGCGCTCCAAAATGCTGAAGGCTAACCAAAAACTGAGCCCCAGGATGGTGGCCACCCCCATTGCGAGGAGACACCCTGCCCAGGGGGCTTTTCTGACAGGGCGATCAACCTGGGGTTCGCCCTGTTTGGCGAGTTGACCATAGTAGGTCACAAAGGGCGGCATCTGATCGATAAACCAGACCTCCAGGCCGCTGCCTTTGAGGCGTTCGGCCATGGCATAGGCGGCATCCCACTGCTGATCGGGGGTGAGTCCGGCAATGACGGGTTTTTGGTCGGGGAAATGGCCCCACTGCACCTGGAGATCCTCGGCGGCGGTTTGAAGGGCCGCTTCGGTGAGGGTGTGTACACAGTAGACGAGGTAGTCCTGGGTCAGAATGTCCACTTTTTTCCCGCTGGGCACTGGCACCTGACAGTAAACATCATGCCCATGCTGCTCCAGCCAGCGGGATAGAAAGGACTGTAGGGTCTCTAAATTGGGAAACTCCATAGACGGGGTGGGGCTACCGATGGGATAAACCGCAGGATGACCTCCTCAAGCTGACCTTCTAAAGATGATCGCCTAGATAGCCACTTAAAAGGTGAAGAAGGCACGGTTTGCCCTACATCTTATTGCGCATTGCGTCAGGTGGCACACGCATTCCGCAGGCTGCAACCCGACGACCCATCCGCTGGAGAGGCGGGCTGCTGTGAGCCAAGGACTCAAGGATGATCCCCTAGCGTCCTTGGCTCCCCTAGGGACGCGATCCCCTAGTGGTGAGAGGGCGCATCGCCGCTGAAGGGCTGCACCCCGGTGGCCGGGTAGTTGTCGTGACTGGGGCTAAAGAGTTCTAGGATGGCCTCCACCAAGTCCCCAAAAAAGCCCCGTTGCGCCTTCAGTTCCGGGATGGCCTCGCGGACATGATCCGGGGAAAACGCAAAGCCCTGGGTTTCCCCCAGGTTAATTAAATCGCTGGCTTGTTCTGCCCCTTGCACCTGGCTTTTAAGCGCAGGGTCGGTGGCCGCTTGCTGGAGAAACGAGAGCGCATTTTCTTTGGACATACCGTTTCACTTCCATGACCTAACAGTGTGGAGCGCAGAGCGCTATACCCCTAGTGTTACGCTGCCATGACAAATTCAGTGGTCTTCCTCAACACAACCTTGCATTTCTTGAAACGGGTTCATTGAAGCGCTACCCCGATTCTGGCCCCACCCTTCCCTGCCATGCTGGCTGATTCGCTATTTCTTGCCGATTTTTCCTTCAGCAAACCTTGATTTGAGCGGGATCTAAGGATTTGCACAACGGTCTTCCACCCGCTAGACTTGTATTAAGCAATGTAAATAAACTTTTAAGGAAAAATATTTGTGCCACCGCTGCCTTTCCCTAGTCCGTAGGTTTTGGCCTTTCCCAAGGGCGGTCTTGGTCACCCCTATGGCCCTCGCCCGCTGCCCAGGTGTCCCTCGCCTTCCGCCGCTCCCATGCCGAATCTATCGTAGGTATCTAAATTTACCTACCTAGAGCGACGGTTCTCCCCACCTTCACCGGGGATCTGGTTACGTAAAGTATTACTAAGGCTCTGGGTCACCCGCCTTGCTTTTGTCTCGACATGGCCAATGCTGGCGTCTCTCTTCCTCCCTAAGGCGTGGTTTAGCCCGCACCGGCCTTTCTTCCCTCTCACCGCCCTCAATCCCCTAGGTTGCCATGTTTGAACATTTTACGAATACAGCGATTGCGGTCATCATGAAAGCCCAGGAGGAGGCCCGCCGCCTACGCCACAACTTTGTGGGTACGGAGCAACTCCTGTTAGGTCTCATCAAAGAGGACAATACGGTTTCCGCTAGGGTACTCGGCGACTTTGGCATCACCCTCGCCGATGCCCGCACCGAAGTCGAAGCCATCATTGGCCGAGGCAGTGGCAGTGTACCGCCCGAAATTCCCTTCACTCCCAAGGTGAAGCAGGTGTTTGAGCAAGCCTTTCAGGAGGCCCGCAAGTTGGATGCCGCCTACATCGAGCCGGAGCACCTGCTGCTCAGCCTCACCCAAAACACCGAAAGCGTGGCCTATCGGGTCATTAGCAACCTGGGCGTGGATCCGGGCAAGGTGAGGACGCGGGTGATTCAAGAACTGGGCGAAGTGGCCTCTATGCCAGTGGGACGGGGTGGCCGGGATCGCGACCGGGAGGACAGCCGCAAAAAGGGCAAGATCCTGTCTGAGTTTGGTAACGATCTCACCGCCCTCGCCGCCCAGGGCAAAATTGACCCCGTGGTGGGTCGGGCCAAGGAAATTGAGCGGGTGGTGCAGATCCTCGGTCGTCGCACCAAGAATAACCCCATCCTAGTGGGCGAACCGGGGGTAGGCAAAACCGCCATCGCCGAAGGGCTGGCCCAGCGCATCGTCAACCAAGATGTGCCCGAAGCCCTGCTGACCAAACGGGTGATCAGCCTGGATATGGGTTCTATGGTGGCGGGTACTCGCTTCCGGGGAGACTTTGAGGAACGCCTCACCCAACTGGTGGAAGAGGTGCGCCAAGACCCCGATGTGGTGCTGGTGATCGACGAAATTCATACCCTGATTGGGGCCGGATCCCTGGAGGGGGGCATGGACGCCGCCAACCTGCTGAAGCCAGCCCTCGCCCGTGGGGAAATGCAGTGCATTGGGGCCACCACCCTCGATGAATTCCGCAAATACATCGAGCGGGACGCTGCCTTGGAACGCCGCTTCCAGCCCGTCACCGTCAGCCCGCCCTCGGTGCCCGAAACCATCGAAATTCTCCAGGGCATCCGCAGCCGCTACGAGCAATTCCACCAGGTCACCATCACCGACGAGGCCATCGAAGCCGCTGCCAAACTGTCGGATCGCTATATTTCCGACCGCCACCTGCCCGACAAAGCCATCGACCTGATCGACGAAGCCGGATCCCAGGTGAAGCTACGCTGTGCACCGAAGTATCCCTCCAAGGAACTCAAGCAGCAACTCCGCCAGGTGAACAAAGACCTAGATGCCGCCATCGAGCTGCAAGACTTTGGTAAGGCCAAGGCGCTGCAAGGGGAACGTCAGGCATTGCTAAGCCAAATTCAGGCCGAGGTGCCGGAATACGCCGAAGCCGCCGCCGAAGTGTCCCAGTCTATCTCTGCGGCCCTGCCTGTGGTAGATGAGGAAAGCATTGCCAACGTGGTTGCCGCCTGGACGGGCATTCCCGTTAACCGCATGACCGAAACCGAAGCGGTGCGCCTGATCCACATGGAAGAGATCCTCCACGAGCGGGTAGTGGGCCAACACGAGGCCGTGGTTGCCGCCGCCAAGGCCATCCGGCGGGCGCGTTCCGGCCTCTCCAGTGCCGACCGCCCCATTGCCAGCCTAGTGTTCGCAGGGCCAACCGGGGTGGGCAAAACCGAACTCTCCAAAGCCCTCGCCGTGGCGCTGTTCGGGTCCGAAGAGGCGATGATTCGCCTGGATATGTCGGAATACATGGAAAGCCACACGGTCTCTAAGCTGATCGGATCTCCTCCCGGCTTTGTAGGCTACGACGAAGGGGGCCAACTCACCGAAGCCGTGCGCCGCAAGCCCTACACCGTCATCCTGATGGACGAAATCGAGAAAGCTCACCCCGACGTGTTTAACCTGCTGTTGCAGGTGCTCGATGACGGCATTCTGTCCGACGCCAAGGGCCGCACCGTCAGCTTCAAGAACACCCTGATCATCCTCACCTCCAATATTGGCTCCCAGGTGATCGAAAAGGGCGGCAACAGCCTCGGTTTCGATATGGCTACCGATGCCGCCAACAGCCAGTACAACAACATCCGCAACCTGGTGAATGAGGAAATGAAGCAGTATTTCCGCCCGGAACTGCTGAACCGCCTCGATGAGATCATCGTCTTCCGCCAGCTCAGCCGCGAAGAGGTGAACCAAATCGCCGATCTGATGCTGGATCAGGTGAACAAGCGCTTGGCCGACCGCCAAATGCAAGTCACCCTATCCGATGCCTTCCGCGACAAGCTGGCCCAAGCCGGATACGACCAGCGCTACGGGGCTCGTCCCATGCGCCGCGCCATCGCCCGCCTGGTGGAAGACACCCTCGCCGAAGCCATGCTGGCCGGAACCCTGGAGGAAGGCGATAAGGTACTGCTGGATGTAGATAGCGAGGGCAATCCCCAGGTTAAGCCCGCCCAACAGGCAGCTCTCGTTGGTTCTAGCCAATAACAGTAGTCCAACATTTATTTGCCCAGCCTGACCCCTGCCCCTCGTTTCCGCCTGCCTGTCTAGGCAAGGGAACGGGGGCTATGCCGGGGGCGCTACCAATCACCAAGGAGGTCTCCTCACCCCTACGATTTGTTGAGCCAGGAATCGGAGTTTTCCAATTCGGATTGGGTATAAAACCCTCTTACTTTAACGAACCCGTGCCCCCCTCCCTAACCATTCATCACCCATCCCCAAAAGCTAAGCCACCGCCACCGAGATAGCTACCCCCGTAGGCCAGTCCCTAAACCGCCCCAGGAGCATGGGGCATATCAGGATTATCCTGGACGCGCTGGATAGCTTGGGCAATTTCCTCCTCCGCCCAGCCCTGGCGTTGCAGACGGCGTTGGAGTTGGTCATCGTTGGCCCCCGCTTGCAGGGCACGGCTCACGTAGGTGGTCAGGGCATCTATTTGGGGACTAGATTCGGGCTGGGTAGGCGCGTGACGGCCACGGATCGCCTGCCAAAGCGTCGTCATTATCCAGCCCATCCCAAAGGCAAGGGCTACCCAAAACACACCGCCAATCCCCAGGGTGCAAACGACGGAGAAAAAGAACAAGGTTCCTGCTGCACTGGGGCCGAGCAAAATCACTAAACCACCCACAACAACAAAGCTACCTAATACCGTGTTGAGTACAATTTTAGAGAAGGGCATCACATCCTCACAGCCGATTATCAAGGGCAATTTCCCAATAGCGCACTAGACCAATTACCAATGCCATGTAACAGGGAATGGCAAAGGCAATTTCAATCGGTGCGTTAATGATGGGAATGGTAAAACCCGAAAAATTGGCAATGGCACTTGGCCCATAGACTCGAATACCATTCACGAACAAATAGTATTCAATGGGTAGGGCAATGGCGGTGCAAATAGACAGGGCAATCACAAACCGTGTGGCGATGGGATAATGGGGAAAAAAGCGATAAACCAATATGGCCGTTACGGCAATGACCCCGACCCAAATTCCGGTCATGATAAAGCTGATGTCATGAAAGATAAAAGACCAACGGGGAAAGCCTGCATTGACGACCATCGGTTCTACCATCACCTCAAACATAAAAATGGCCAGGGCTGTCATGGCAATGCCCCTAGCCCAGCGGATTTTCTTGAGGGGAATCAGTAACTTGTCCTCAAGCACAAACCCCCAGTACTTATAAAATCCAATCACTAATCCGGCGAAGACAGGCACATAGTAGGTGAGTTCGATGGGGACATTGGCAAGGGTGAGGCCACTCAGGGACGCTAAAACTTCTGGCGCATAGCTGCGAATGTCAATGTTGACCACCCAAATTTCTAGGGGCAAGGTGAGCACGATTAGGATGCCTAAATACAGCAGAAACCGCTTCCATTCTCGCCAACTGGGTAGCAGTTTATCCACAATTTCCACGACGCCAAGAAAGAGAATGCTCCAGCCGATAGTCAAAATCCAGCTTACATCGTGATATAGATAAGCCCAGGGGCCAAGGTGAGTATTGCGCCACATGGGAGCGGTGAATAGCTCAAAAATCAACACCCCCAACGCCATAATGCCAAAGCGGGCCAAGATTTGGGTCTGGATTTTGCTCAGAACCCACAGCCCCAAACCTACCGCGACAAAGACAACCGCCTGAAAGAATAAGGTGGCCGAAGTCGGTGTTTTTTCAAAGGCACAATGGCCCAATAGCCAGAGAGAATCCATGACGAGCATCGTTATCGGCCTCCTGTTGGGTTACCCGTTGCCAAGGCTAAAGTGAATGGTGTCCCATGGGTACACCGCTGTGAGCCCTACGAGTGCCTATCCTCCCGAACGTAGGTGACTCTGGGTGAGGCGATCCCGCAGAATGCGCCCCCGCATCCGTGGCCCAGGTGGCCCGCTGGGGCGGGAGGCCACGCTGGCAAAGGCTTGCTGAAATCCGGTGACGCGGTCTTCGCGACGTTCGCGGGGGGCGGGCATCCACAGGGATTCGTAGAAGAAAAAGGACATGCCGGAAAAACGGCGATCCCGAACGGCCTTAATTTGGTCGCCAATGTGATCCATCCCGACGGGGGCGGCGCGGAGACCGCTGAGAATGCCAACATTGGTGGAAATTTTTCGCAGAGAGGCCTGCATGTAGGGCTTGTTCATTTCCCAGATGAAACGGTTTTGGTCGCTGCGGTAAATCTGCACAATCAGTTCATCCACAATGCCCCGGTTCACCCAGGCGGGCCAGTCTTGCAGGTAGTTCACATAGGCAAAGGGGTGGGGATTCGGCGAAATAGAAATTACCGCATTGGGCCGACGAGCCTTCACCATTTGGTAGACCTCTGCCAAGAAATCGGAGATTTTGTTGGCCCGCCACGCCACCCATTCCGGGTCTTGGTAGTTGGCCGGGGGCTCCTGGCCGTTGTGTTCAGATTTGTAGAGGTTGATGGTGTAGGGGTCGTAGCCAAATTCCACGGGCAGGCCCAGGTGGTCGTCAAACTGGAAGCCGTCCACCTCGTAGTTGCTCACCAGTTCGTTGATGAGCTGCAACAAAAACCGCTTGGCCTGGGGATGGAAGGGGCTCAGCCAGCGACGGGGTAGGCGGCCTCCCTCTAGCCAAATACCGGGATCGGCGAGGACTTCCGGTGGTAGACCGTTCTCTGGGCTGTCTTGTTTGCCTTGGCTCCCCCCTCGGCCTAGGGCCTGCATTTTTTGCCGACTGGCTTCCTCGGTGGGGGTAAGGTCGCGACTTTTGAGCACCCCAGCGTCGGCCCCTGGCTTGGGCTGGGACTTATCGGATTCGAAATCTTCAGCAGAGGGCTCCACCCGCTTGTGGGTAAACCAGTCGGGATGGCGACGGTAGAGGTCGTAGGGTTCGGGGGTCATAAAGCCAAACTCGAACCAGGGAATCACTGCCATACCCTTGGCGTGGCCCAGGTCTACCGCCTCTAGCATCATGTCCCGTGCCCCTTCCACAGCCCCTCGCTGGGGTGCCCTGAGGTCGGCATAGAGGTGTTGACTGACGCCCAGTTCCCGCTCGGCGACCCGGCTGGGATACAGGGTATAGCCCCAGTTCCAAGCCACAGGGTATAGGGTGTTGAAGTTCAAGGCAGCCAGTTGATCCACCCCGGCAGTCAGGGATTCCGTGGAAAATAGAACCTGACTGTCGATGTTGGTGAGCCAGACCCCACGGGTTTCCGCTAGGGGCACGGGCACGATTTCGGGTGGAGCGGCCATAGCCACCCAGTCCGCATCAATCCACTGTCGCAACGTAAGGTTGGGATCGGCGCGACAGATCAACGCTGCCGCCTCGCCACGGGTGAGCCGCTGGGTTGAATGGAGCCGATTTCCTTCGGGATAGTTGACCACCATGCCCTGGGCCAAGGCCGCAGCTACCCCCTCCCGCGCATAGGTAGGTACCTGCGCTCCATCCACCAGGGTGTTGTCAATCAGGGTATTTGCCGCAATTTGATGGTTCAATCCCAGCTTTGCCGCCAGGGCCATGATGCCCTCCGCCCGCACTAGGGGCCGATCCGGCTGGTAATACTGGCTAGGGTAGTGAGAGGCTACGGTAGGGGCAGTCGTTAACCCCAGGGCTTTTTCCAGTGGATTCGCCCAGCCGCCCGCTTCCCCCGGCGGAATGAGCCGATTCAGCCAAGCCACATAGTCGCCCCACAGAATCGGCTGATCGGGATAAAACCGGGCGCTGTCATCGGCAGTGATCATCCGGGCTTGGGCCAGAGCCGTTATGCAATCCTTGGCCCAGTGTTGGCGAATGTCAATGGGAATCACCGGAGGCGGGGGCAGTATAGGCTCCGCCGTGGGCAAGTCTTGGGCCAAGGGGGGGCTAGCGGTTGCAGAAATCTGTGCCCCAGCTTGATCCGACAACGCCCACAGCGGTAGGCCACTTTGCAGCCCTAGCACCACCACCAAGGCCATCGCAAAGCTACCTAGCCGCCGCCAAGTCTTCCGTTGCCCTATCCATCCCATGCCCATCGGTGCTCCTTAAAATGCTGGAAATCCTTACGGTTTGCGTTTGGTCTGACCCCTGATCGGTGCGTCCCAGGGGGGATCACCCCTGGCCCCCTGGCGAAGGGGGGAACAGATTTAGCATTCTTTGAAACGTAGGAAAATACCTTCAAAGTTCCCCTTTTCAAGGGGGATTTAGGGGGATCGCCAACCCTCATTACCCGCCGCTGCGCTTTACCTGATAGCCCTTCGTCGCCAAAAGTTCCAGCAACTTTTGGGCATGGTCACCCTGAATTTCGATGCTGTCCTCCTTGGCGGTGCCCCCGCTGCCACACTGGGCCTTCAGGTGTTTGGCCAGGGTATTCAGGGTGTTGGATGTATGCTGAAAGCCGCTGATGATGGTGACGGTTTTGCCACCTCGGCCCTTCCGGCTCACCTCCACCCTGAGGGTTTGCTGATTGGGAGGTCGATCCGGTACCGCCCTAGCCATGGGGTCGGCAGGGCCAAATTCCCGATACACAGCCCGATCTCCACCCTCACCGGATGCCTTACGTTTGCCCATCGCGATTGCCTCAAACTGCTTGAGTTATATCACGTCCTCCCCCCCCTCTACCCTGGGCGCGAAACCTGGCTCTATATCGCGCTTCCAAGGAGCTATCGGGGCTGGTTACATGGTTTGGAATATGCCCGTCCTCAAGCCGTTGTTTGATCGGGTGGGTCTAGAACTGGGTAAGGCGGCACGGATGGCCAACCGGAACAAGAATCGGAGAAAATTCTGGATCGTCAGTTTTGACCCAGGGAGAATGACACAGATCGAAAGGAGCGGCTGTTTGAATGCTCGGCTTGGGAAACAGGGGTTGAACTAATTTTTGGGATCGCCACTGTCCTTGCCGCCCACAAAGCGATGGGACACCGTTTCGGGCTGAATAGCGGATAAAATAGTGTGGCCTGAATCGGTAATAATGACGGCACGGGTGCGGCGGCCATAGGTGGCGTCTACCAGTTGTCCCCGTTCGCGGGCATCGCTAATGATGCGCTTGATGGGGGCCGATTCGGGGCTGACGATGGCAATCACTCGATTGGCGGACACAATATTGCCGAAGCCGATATTGATGAGCTTGATGTCCATAATGAATAGGTGGTGGGGGCAATGAACCGGGGGCAGACCACAGGGGCGCTAAGGCTAGGCTAGGAACGAGGCGCTAAGGCTAGGCTTTAGCGGGCATT
Source organism: Phormidium sp. FACHB-1136 (assembly GCF_014697375.1). GTDB lineage: Bacteria > Cyanobacteriota > Cyanobacteriia > Phormidesmidales > Phormidesmidaceae > Nodosilinea. Next base: position 7,770 of record NZ_JACJRS010000050.1, on the reverse strand, counting down.
GTCGAACAAAGCCGTCTATTATGCCTAGAATTGAGCCTATTGCTCATACTAACGAATTGCCAGGGATGCGGGGGGAATGTCCGGCTAAATTTCAGAATTTAGGCGGTTTCGTACACTGGACTACATCTCCCTAGGGCTAAAGCCTTGGGGCTGGCGATCTGCCCCCCTAGCGCCTGAACCCCTGCGGCCCCTATCGCGGCCAAGCCGAGGAAACCCATGCAACCCGTTGACTTCACAACCCTAATGGCCGTCTGCCACGACCTGCGGGCCAACTGGCTACCCGCCCGCTGCGAACAGGTGGTGCAGTGCGATACAGCCACCCTCGCTATCGGCCTACGTACCCTAGATCGGCGGGGTTGGCTGACGGTGTCTTGGCATCCCCAGGCGGCGCGGCTGCACCTGGGCGAGGCTCCCCCAAAAGGGCCAGATACCTTTACCTTTAGCCAGCAGCTCAAACATCAGTTGAATCAATTAGCGCTAGTGGCCATTGAACCCGTGGCCCCCTGGGAACGGGCGCTGGATTTGCAGTTTGGCCGTCGTCCCGGAGATCCGCCCCAGTGGCATCTGTACGTGGAAATCATGGGCAAGTACAGCAACGTAATTTTGGCCAACGACCAGAATCAAATCGTCACCGCCGCCCACCAGGTCAGCGATCAACAGTCGCGGGTGCGCCCGATTCAAACCGGGGATCCCTACGTGCTGCCCCCGGCGATGATGAACACCCTGCCCAGCCTCAGCGAATCCCAACCAAGCTGGCAGGATCGGGTAACTCTAGTGCCCAGCACCCTGAAAAAAATGCTGATGCAGAGCTATGGTGGCCTCAGTTCGGCCCTGGTGGCAACCTTGGTGGCAGCGGCGCAACTTAGTCCTAACCAACCCGCTGAGGAACTGACCCAGGCCGATTGGGATCGGCTCTTTACGGTGTGGCAACGCTGGCTGATGGCCCTGGAGAAGGGGCAGTTTTTCCCTGGCCGCACCGCCACGGGGTATACACTGCTGGACTGGGATGCCCTCGCCCCCGTTGATGACCTCCACGGTCTGCTGAACAACTATTACCGAGATGAACTGAATCGGCAGGGGTTTGACCGTCTGAAAAACCAGCTTCAGCAGAAACTAAAAGGCCACCTCGAAAAGCTGGGCCAAAAGGCCGACACCTTTCGCCAGCGGTTGGATCAATCCGCCCAGGCCGAAGATCTGCGGCAGCAGGCCGATTTGTTGATGACCTATAACCACCAGTGGGTACCGGGCCTTACCGCCATGACCCTCACCGACTTTGAGACAGGCGCACCCGTCACGATTGCCATTGACCCCGACAAAACCGCCATTCAGCAGGCCCAGCGCCTCTACAAACAGCACCAAAAACTAAAGCGGGCTAAGGATAAGGTAATGCCCCTGCTCAACGAAGTGGAGGCCGAACTGAACTACCTCGAACAGGTGGATGATGCCCTGGGCCAAATTGCCAGCTACGGCGAACCCACCGACCTAGAAGCCCTCACCGATATTCGCGACGAACTGGTGCAACAGGGCTACCTCGCCTCCCCGGACTATCGCCCCAATGATCGCCGCAACCCCACCGACGCCTTTCGCCAGTTGCAAACCCCCGATGGTCTGGCGGTGCTAGTGGGCCGAAACAATCGCCAAAACGACCTGCTGATTTCCACCGTCGCCACCGACTACGACCTCTGGTTTCACACCCAGGAAATCCCCGGTAGCCATGTGCTGCTGCGCCTGGGGGCAGGCCAAGTGCCCAGCGAAACCGACCTGCAATTTGTCGCCAACATCGCCGCCTACTTCAGCCGCGCCCGCCAATCCGACCAAGTGCCCGTTATCTATACCCAGCCTCGCCATGTGTATAAGCCCAAAGGCGCTCGCCCCGGCATGGTAATCTACAAGCACGAAACCGTTCTGTGGGGCCAACCCCAGCGCCTACGTCAGTCGCCGCCCACTCCGGTTGCTGGCCAAGCCTAGGACAGCGCCATCCGACTAAGTACATTTGCTCATCAGCCCAGGTTATCGAACCCGGACATATCGACTAGAGATTTTGTAAAGAGAAATCTGTACTTGTTGTTACAATAGATGATGGAGGAGATGAGAGCCCTCCCACGGAAGCCACTCCTGGCGCATAGGCTTTGAGGCGGTTTCCTCCAAATTGAGAGAACAACATAGGTATTCAAGATTACCTGCATCGGCTTCGAGAGAGGCCGATTTTTTTATGGGTTGCGTTCCATCCTAGCGCGTCCTATCCGCAGGGGTTGAGAACCCATAGCACCCAACGGAATCTAGCCGCGAACTCACCCTGTCCGCCATAATGAACATGGCCCTTCACACTTGTTCACAATGGCGCGAGACCTTCGGCAGTTTTTAAACCTCCTGGAAGACCGGGGACAGTTGCGGCGCATTACCACCCCGGTGGATCCCTATCTGGAGGTGTCGGAAATTGCCAATCGCCTCTTGTTGGGTGGTGGGCCTGCCCTGCTGTTTGAAAACGTCAAGGGAGCCTCTATGCCCCTGGCCATCAACGTGTTGGGCACCGTGGAGCGAGTCTGTTGGGCCATGAATATGGAACATCCCCAGGAACTCGAAGCCCTCGGCGATAAGTTGGCCCTGCTGTATCAGCCTCGTCCGCCCAAGACGGTTTCCCAGGCGGTGGAGATGGGCAAGGCGCTGTTTGATGTGGTGAAGGCCAAGCCCATGCGGGATTTGCTGCCCCCTTGTCAGCAGGTGGTGCTGAAGGATGAGGCGGTGGATCTGACCCAAATCCCGATGCTGCACGTCTATCCCGGCGATGCGGGTAAGGTGCTGACCCTGGGGCTGATGATCACGAAGGATCCCGAAAGCGGCATTCCCAACGTGGGGGTGTATCGGCTGCAACTACAATCCAAAAACACCATGACCGTGCAGTGGCTCTCGGTGCGGGGCTGTAGTCGGCACCTGCGCAAGGCGGCGGAGATGGGCAAAAAGCTGGAGGTGGCCATCGCCATCGGCGTCGATCCCCTGGTGATTCTGGCGGCGGCAACGCCCCTCCCCATTGACCTGTCTGAATGGCTGTTTGCCGGACTCTACGCCGGGAAGGGCGTGCATCTGGCCAAGTGTAAAACCGTGGATCTCGAAGTCCCCGCTGACTCAGAAATCGTCCTGGAAGGCACCATCACCCCTGGGGAAACGGCGGTGGATGGCCCCGCTGGCGACCACATCGGCTACTACGGCGGCGTCAACGAAGCGGCCCCGCTGCTGCGCTTCCACTGCGTTACCCACCGCAAAGATCCCATTTATATGACCACTTTCAGCGGTCGGCCCCCCAAGGAAGACGCCATGATGGCCATCGCCCTCAACCGCATCTACACCCCCATCCTGCGCCAGCAAGTGCCGGAAATTAAGGATTTCTTCTTGCCGATGGAGGGGCTGAGCTACAAAGCCGCTGTCCTTTCCATCGAGAAAACCTACCCCGGACAGGCCAAACGCGCCGCCCTCGCCTTTTGGTCGGCCCTGCCCCAGTTCAACTACACCAAGTTTGTAATTGTGGTGGATGAGTCTATCAATATCCGCGATCCGCGTCAGGTGATGTGGGCTGTGACCTCCAAGGTTGATCCGGTGCGGGATGTGTTCATTCTGCCCAATAACCCCTTTGATAAGCTCGACTTTGCCACCGAGCGGCCCGGACTCGGTAGCCGCATGGGCATCGACGCCACCACCAAGGTCTACCCCGAAACCGACCGCCCCTGGAGCGAGGAGCTGGTGCCCGACACCGACACCGCTGCCCTAGTGGATCGCCGCTGGGCCGAGTATGGCCTGGGCGACCTCAACCTAGGCGACGTGGATCCCAACCTGTTTGGCTACGACATCCGCTGAGGATCAAAAATCCAAGGCAGAATGTCCGTCCCGACGGTTCACGACCAGTTTTTTGGCTTGACCGACCAGCTTTGCATCTGCTTGAGGCCATCGCCCCAGCGTTTTCTTAAGTCTGATGTTGACAAGGGTTGTGGCGGCAGGGTGATGTTAGCCTAATCCAGAAGAGACTACCCCACGGATGCTGATCCAAACCTGGGCAGAGAGTATGGATTGAGCACGTCCCTATGACCTTGGCGCTAATTCCCTTGGTAACGGCCTTGATGACGGGCTGGTTGCTGTGGCTGTTGATCGATCTTGATACGGAGGCACCCCACGGTATCGGCTTGGCGTTGGTCAAAGCCCTAATGATTCAAGCCCTGATTACCCTGGTGTTGAACGAAATGCTGAGTTTGGGGAATGCTCTGACTCGGCCCAACGTTGCCCTGGCATGGCTGATCGTCACGGTTATCCAAGGGGGACTGGTGGCGCATCGGGTAGGCTATTGTTTTCGGAGCTTGGGGAGTTCACTCCATCGCGGGATACGTTCTTACCTCAGTCTTTTGTCCGGCCTAGATGGGCTAGATCGGCTGATGGCTGGGGGCATCGTCCTGGTTTTGGCTACCACCCTGGCAACGGCCCTGATCGCCCCTCCCAACAATTGGGATAGCATGACCTACCACCTGCCCAGGGTGATGCACTGGCTCCAAAACCAAAGCGTGGCCCACTACCCCACCGCCATTTTGCGGCAGATATCCTTCCCTCCCGGCAATGCGGCGTTGATCAGCCATCTGCAATTGCTGGGCGGCGGCGATTATGGCGTTAATTTGGTGCAGTGGTTGGCCTTTGTGGGCGGCTTAGTCGTCATCTCAGGGCTCACGCAGGCCCTTGTTCCCCTGCCCCATCATCCCTGGTTGGGGGCGGTGCTGTACCTCAGCATTCCTATGGCGCTGATGCAGGCTCCCACCACTCAAAACGACCTGCTGACGGCCTTTTGGCTCAGTGCCTATGCCTTCTTTATCCTGGTGCCCACGCGCTACAAAACCTGGGATTTGGTATGGATTGCGATCTCCCTGGGCTTGGCCATGGCCACCAAACCCACCGCCTTTCTCTATGGGTTTCCCTTGGGGATGGTGTTTGCCACCAAACTCCTGCTGGGCCAGCCTGGGACGGAAACTGGATTCCGCCGCCGCTGGTTTTGGAACTTAGGCCAAGGTAGCCTCGTCCTCCTGGGATCTTTGGGGCTGTCCCTGGGGACATTCCTCCGCAACTATCAAACCTTTGGCAACGTCCTCGGCGATGACCAGGGCACACGGGTGGATGCACCTGGGCTAAAGGTACTGATCTCGAACAGCCTGAAATTGCTCTACATCAACCTGCCCATCCCCCCCGTTAAAACCCTCAACGTATTCGTCCACAACCTGATCGGCTATGACCTCTACAGCCCCAATTCAGACTTGACCGTCTCCCTCTTAACCCAGCCGGGGATTAAGTTTTTGGCCCCCCATGAAGACTTTGTGGGTGCGCCGATCCACAGCCTACTCTTCGGCCTAGGAGTTAGCCTGCTGGGCTGGGCCTGGTGGCAACAGAGAAAACACCGTCCCGCCCTGATGGGGTTAATCTCTCTGATGGGGTCTGTGTTGGCCAGTTTAGGGCTATTTTGCTTACTGCTGAAGTGGAGCCCGTGGCACAATCGACTCCTGGTGCCCTTGGTCATTCTCGCCGTGCCAATCATGGCCTTTGGGGCAGGTTGGCTCTTCAAACCGAGAAGCCAGCGCTGGCTGATGACCTTGCTCCTGTCCATGGCCCTAGCCTATAGTCTTACGCCTCTGCGTCGTCCTATCTTGCCCCTGCCCATCCTGTCTGAGACCCAACGGCTTGAGCAATCACCATCTATTTTGACCCTAGAACGGCAGGCGATGTACTTTAGTGGGGCGAGGAAAGAAATGGCCATCCCCTACCAACAGGCCACGGCGGCCATTCTGCAAAAGCAGTGTAAACGGGTGGGTTTAGCCCTGGGCGATGGCGACTATTGGGAATATCCATTCTGGGTTCTCCTTAACTCACCCCAGGGCCGCATCAATCCACCGCAGGTTTACCTGAAGCACGTTGGTATTACTAACGTATCAGCATCCCTACCAGAATTATTCCCCGATACTGACCTCTGTGCCGTCATTGCCCTACAGCCCGCCACCGATTCATTGCCTGGTGGCATCCCTACAAACTGGCAAACCTGGTATGAAACTATAATCCAGTCACCAGGAGAAAACCGAGAATCTTACCGATTGACGGTACTAGGGCAACCATAGTCCACACCCCATCCGCCCATAGCCTGACTATTTGGTACATCGTTAAGTGGCATCTCAAGGAGGCAGTACAGAGACTTGGATATCAAGAAACAGGTGCAACTGAGTTTCTAATTTGGAGAGTAATTCAGAGAGATGATACTAAAGCCTGAAATAACAAGTTCCAGATTCTTATGCTACTGCCCCTTTCACCTTATTTTGACGATTTCTACCGTTCACTCAACTCGTACTAGTTCATCAAAATAAACACTACCTAATGACAATGAAAGAAGAACCCATCTTAGAACCTATTCTCAGATATTTTAGGCTATCCAAAGTCTTGAGACACATTCCTCACAATGTCGTTGTTTTGGATATTGGCTGCGGTACTAAAGCCACTTTCTTGCGCCACATTTCTCCTCGCATTCGACAAGGTATTGGAGTAGATTTTAAAGTCGATCCATTTGAATCGGGAAATATCACTGTATCGCCGCTTCACTTTAGTGGTCAACTACCTTTTTCAGATGCCACCTTTGATGTAGTGACTATGCTAGCAGTGCTCGAGCATATTGAACATGAATCTGCAATGGTTACGGAAGTCTATCGTGTTTTAGTGCCGGGTGGGAAGCTTGTTTTAACAGTGCCTTCAGTGTGGGCACAGCCTGTCCTAGAGTTTTTAGCCTATCGTCTTAAGATTGTGAGCGAGGATGAGATTCGTGATCACAAACGCTATTACAATCGCCAAAAACTCTATCAAATCTTAATAAAAAAAGGTGGGTTTAGTGACTTTAATCATCAATATTTTCAACTGAGAATGAACAACTTTTGTACCGTCAATAAACAGTAGCAAGGATGATGAAATAATTATGAAACTAACGGTTATCATTCCTTGTTTTAACGAAGTTAGCACTATTCAACAGGTGGTTGATGCGGTAAGACAGTCTCCTGTTAAAAACTGCGAGATTATCATTGTTGACGATGGTTCTACTGATGGTACTCGCGAGATCCTAAAGCAGGATATTGCCTCGCAGGTGGATCAGATCATTTACCACGCCAAAAATCAGGGCAAGGGTTCAGCCCTCAGGAGTGGGTTTGCTGCCGCAACTGGAGACATTGTCATTGTTCAAGATGCTGATCTAGAATATGATCCTCAGGAATTTCCTCGCATGATTGATCCAATTATTAGTGGTAAGGCAGACGTTGTATTCGGCTCGCGATTTCAGGGTGGGGCACCTCATCGGGTCGTGTATTACTGGCATATGGTGGGTAACACTTTCCTGACGACACTATCCAACATGCTCACCAATATCAACCTGACCGATATGGAAACCTGCTATAAAGCTTTCCGGCGAGAAATCATTCAGTCTATTCGCATCTGCGAAAATCGTTTTGGGTTTGAACCTGAAATTACCGCCAAGGTTGCTAAGTTAAATTGCCGCATCTACGAAGTGGGAATTCTGACTGCCTGACACATCTTTATGCCGCCTCCCAGGGGGGCAATTGACATCGTATGGACTGGATCCTAGAGAACCAGATGCGGTCATAGTACTGGTCTTCGGCGTTTTTAGAGGCAAAGCAGGGTTCAGGGTCAACGGTGAGCAGGGGGATGGGTTGGAGCAACGGACGCCCTTTGTTGACGGCACCCTTGAGCCAGCGGAGG